>NZ_JBVHTA010000021.1:9796-137830 GCF_055566095.1 Streptomyces sp. NPDC027962 | reverse complement strand
TTCCCCCGCCGCTACCTCCCCGAAGGCAGCATGGACAAGATCTACCCCAACAACGATCAGATCGGTCCGGCTACACCACCACAGGGGACATGACCGGACAGCCTCGCCACGGTGGCTCTCGGAATGATGGGCGAGGGTTCCAAGCCGCCCGAGTTGGAAGACGTACGCCTGGCGATGCGCTGGGCTGTCATACCGGCTCACAAGAACGATGACCCGCCTCCCAAGCTGCAGGCGGCCTGCACGTGGCTGTCCAGCTGGTCCCTGCCCCTTTCAGCCCTGGCGGATCCCAGGGTGCTGCGTGAGGTCCACTACCGGCTGTCTTTCAAGCTGGACGACGTGCCAGCGGCAGCTGAGACGTACAAGCGCCGACGTCGCGGCTTCAACACCGCCATGGAGTACGCGATTCAGGAGGGATACATCGCAGAGAACCCGCTGACAGGGGTGAGGCGGCCGGTGTCCTCGGGCGGCGGTGCCGTGGATCCGCGGGTGCTGGTCAACGAGGTGCAGGGACGGCAGCTCCTCACAGCCGTCTCCTACGTCGGCTCCGTCCATCGCAATCGGGGCAGGCGGCTGGTGGCGTTCTTCGCCTGCATGCTCTACGCGGCGACTCGGCCGGCGGAAGCGGTCGGGCTCAGCCGTCACCACTGTCACCTCCCTGAGTCGGGATGGGGCACGCTCACGCTGCAGGAGACGCGGCCGGTCTCCGGGAAGAAGTGGACGGACTCGGGGGAGCGCCACGATAAGCGCGGGCTGAAGTCGCGGGAGGTCACGAAGGACCGGCCGGTGCCGATTCCACCCGTACTGGTGGCGCTGCTGCGTGCGCACGTTGAGGAGTTCGGCACGGCCAAGGACGGCAGGCTCTTCTTCAACGAGCGCGGGGGACTGCTGGGCAGCTCCAGCTACTGGCGGGTCTGGCAGGAGGCCAGAGAGCTGGCCCTCTCGCCGGACAAGGTGGCTTCACCGCTCGCGCGCCGCCCGTACGACCTCCGCTCTACCTGCATCACGAACTGGCTGCGTGCGGGTCTACCTGTCGCGGAGGTGGCGCGTCGCGCGGGCAACTCCCCAGAGGTCATCCACCGCAACTACGCCGGGTGCATTGACGACAGCTTGGAGGACAACAACAGGAAGATCGAAAAGGCCATGGGGTGGCGGGACTAGATGGGAGCTACCCGGTTGTCCCATGCACGTGAACTAGCTGGACACCAACCTGACCACGGACGAAACCGCCCATACGAGGGAGGTTACAAACATGAAGCGAGAAGCGCGAAGGAAGACCAGGCTCCGATCCGGAACTGAGGATTCTTCGACCTTCACGTCGATCAGCGAGTGTCGCCACTCGCAAGTGGGGGGAGGCCCGTCGACGAGTGCTGTGTAGGTAACTCGCACGCCTCGCCCGAGCCGCCCAGGGCCTATCCTCAGCTCGGTTCCGCTGGCGGCAATGGGCGGAGCCTGAGAGCTCGAAGGGCATGATTCACCTTCGAAGACATCGAGAACCGGTACACCTAGGCACACCCGCATGGGTTCGCCCTGGTCGAAGGCGGCACTGGAGATGTCCCGTCGGCCGGGGTTATACAGCTCCACCCGAACCAGCCACGGATCGGTGAGCAGGGTCCCGTCGCGGCGGAGTTCTAGTGAGCCAGGCATCCTCTGATTTGAACGCAGCAGACGAGTTTCTCCCAGCCAGTAGTGCAAGCTTCGCTTGGGGTGCGACGCCCGGAGCGTGGCCCATGCGGTTACGGCCACACTGGGCAATGCCACGACCACGGCGGCTGCGGCCCAAAACGTCCCGGAGGTATAGAAGGCGTCCGACGCGACGGCAAGCATGCGCGCAATCCAAGCAGCTCACTCGGACGCCCACACGCTACTCACACGGGATCAGTGATAGGGAGTGACAAAGAGCCGGACCCAGTGGGACTGGGTCCGGCTCTTGAAGTCTGGCACTTCCGCAGGTCAGCGGGCTGATCACGCTGGTCCGGACGAAGTGCCCCCGGCAGGATTCGAACCTGCGCACACGGCTCCGGAGGCCGTTGCTCTATCCCCTGAGCTACGGGGGCGTGCGCCGCGCTGCTGCGTGGCGACGGGTAGAACCCTACCAGCTCCCGAACCGTCTTCGTGAACAGGTATTTCGGGCCATGGGCAGGGCTTCCGACGTTCCTTTCGAGGAGCCTCGGGCCCGGCGTGTGGCCGGGTTCCGGCGGTGCCGGAAGCCGCCCACACGATCACCGGAACCCCGCGCTCCCGCAGTGCCTCAGCATGCCCCCGCTTCGCCCGCACGGGTCGGAAGTGGGCAAAACGCGGACGCAGCCGCGTCGGCGGACCTACTCTCGAGTTGTGTCCGGCGCGTCCGGCCGAGTGCTCGTTGTCGATGACAACCGGGTGATTCGGCAGCTGATCAGGGTCAACCTCGAGCTGGAGGGCTTCGAGGTCGTGACCGCGGCCGATGGTGCCGAGTGTCTGGAAGTCGTCCATAGGGTGCAGCCCGACGTCGTCACGCTCGATGTCGTCATGCCCCGGCTCGACGGCCTGCGGACCGCCGCGCTGCTGCGGGACGACCCGAGGACGAGCCGCATCCCCCTTGCGATCATCAGCGCATGTACGCAGTACGAGGTGGACAGCGGTGTCGCAGCCGGTGTGGACGCCTTTCTTGCCAAGCCGTTCGAGCCCGCCGCGTTGGTGCGGATCGTGCGGCGGTTGATGCGTCGGGAGGCAGGGGAGGGTCCGCCGTCCGTAGACGGCAGGCATGGAGCCGGGCGGGCGGGGAGTGCGAGGGGCTGACCGCACGCCCCCGCGCAACCGCCCCGCGCCATCCCCGCAGGCCCCCGCGCAACCGCCCCGTGCCATCCCCGCAGGCCCCCGCGCAACCGCTCCGCCCCGCGCCTTCACAGTGCAGCCGCCCCCCGACGTCACAACCGCCCCGCGACCGCCCCACCCTCACCCCTGCCCGCATGGCGAAACCGGTTCGCGAAGTGCCCCCCTTCCTCCCATACGCTTGTCCCGTGACCCCCGCCGAGCTCTCCCGTACCGTGCGGCACGCCGTGTGCCGTGCCGTCGAGGACGGTGCGCTGCGGGTCGCCGTACCGGCGGCCGAGAGCGTGAAGATCGAGCGGACCCGCCCCGGCGGGTGCGGGGACTACGCCACCGGGGTCGCGCTGCGCCTGGCGCGGCAGGCCGGGCGGCCCGCCGCGGAGGTGGCCGAGGAGATCAGGCAGCGCATCGGGGGCGCCCACGGCATCGCGCACGTCGAGGTCACCGGGCCCGGGTTCCTGAACTTCACCCTCCACAGCAGCGCGCAGGAACAGCTCGTGCGCCGGGTGCTCCGCGAGGGCGCACGCTACGGCGCCCCCGGACGGCCCGGTGGCGGAAGCGGTCCGTTCCCGCACGTCGACGAGCAGCGCGCCCGTGTCTGGGCCAACGCCCTCGCGCGGCTGGGCGCCGAACCGAGCCCGGGGGAGGTCGTACGGGTCGTGCCCGTCGGTGATCAGGACGTGGCGGAGCGCCTGGGGCCGGACGCCGCCCGATGGGCGCTGCTCGCCGCCGCCGCGCACGACAGGCCGAGGACGGACGAGGGGCTGCTCGTGCAGCACGAGCGCAACCCGCTGTACAAGGTGCGCTACGCCCACGCCCGGGCCGGGGCGCTCACCCGTCATGCGGCGCAGCTCGGGTTCCACAGCGTCCCCGGCCCCCACCTCGACACCCCCGCCCTCACCGCCGCCGTCGGCGACCACCCCGCCGTGGTCGCAGATGCGGCCCGCCTGCGCGCCCCGGACCGGCTCGCCAGGCATCTGGAAGTCACCGCAGAGGCCCTTCTCTCCTTCCAGCACACCGTGCTGCCCGTCGGGGACGAGAAACCCTCGGCCGCCCACCGTTCCCGACTCGCCCTCGCCGAGGCGGCCGGGACGGTGCTGGCCGGTGGCCTGTCCCTGCTCGGCATCAGCGCACCCGAACACCTGTGACATGTGAGAGAGATCAGAGACCGATGAGCCGATCCGCACACCCCGCCGGGCCCCGTCACGCCGACGTCCTCCCCGAGGGCCACTACACCGCACCGCCCACCGATCTGAACGCGCTCGACGGCAAGGTCTGGGCCAGCACCGTCACCCGCAACGTCGACGGGGTCGTCACCGTCGGCGGGATCGAAGCGACCAGGCTGGCCGAGGAGTTCGGGACGCCCGCCTACTTCCTCGACGAGGCCGACTTCCGTGCCCGCTGCCGGTCCTGGGCCGACGCCTTCGGCAAGGACGCGGACGTGTTCTACGCGGGGAAGGCATTCCTGTCCCGCGCGATCGTCCGGTGGCTCAAGGAAGAGGGGCTCAACCTCGACGTGTGCTCCGGCGGGGAGCTGGCCACGGCCCTCGACGCCGGGATGCCCGCCGAGCGGATCGCCTTCCACGGCAACAACAAGTCCGAGAGCGAAATCGAAAGGGCCGTGCGGGCCGGAGTGGGGCGGATCGTCCTCGACTCCTTCCAGGAGATCGTCCGCGTCGCGCACATCGCCCAGTCCCTCGGGAAGCGGCAGCCGGTGCAGATCCGGGTCACCGTCGGCGTGGAGGCGCACACGCACGAGTTCATCGCCACCGCCCACGAGGACCAGAAGTTCGGTATCGCGCTGGCCGGGGGACAGGCCGCGGAGGCCGTACGCCGTGCGCTGAGGCTCGACGGCCTCGAGCTCATCGGCATCCACTCCCACATCGGTTCGCAGATCTTCGACATGGCCGGCTTCGAGGTGTCCGCGCGCCGGGTCGTGCAGCTGCTCGCCGAGGTGCGGGACGAGCACGGCGTCGAGCTGCCCGAGATCGACCTCGGCGGGGGCCTCGGCATCGCCTACACCCCCGACGACGATCCGCGTGAGCCGCACGAGATCGCCAAGGCGCTGACCGAGATCGTCAGTCGCGAGTGCGAGGCCGCGAAGCTGCGCACGCCCCGCATCTCCGTCGAGCCGGGCCGCGCCATCGTCGGCCCCACCGCCTTCACCTTGTACGAGGTCGGCACGGTCAAGCCGCTCGAGGGCCTGCGCACGTACGTCAGCGTCGACGGCGGCATGTCGGACAACATCCGCACGGCGCTGTACGACGCCGAGTACAGCGTCGCGCTCGTCTCCAGGACGTCCGAAGCGCCGCCGATGCTCAGCCGGGTCGTCGGCAAGCACTGTGAGAGTGGCGACATCGTGGTCAAGGATGCTTTCCTGCCGGCCGACCTCGCGCCCGGTGATCTGATCGCCGTGCCGGCCACCGGCGCCTACTGCAGGTCCATGGCCAGCAACTACAACCACGCACTTCGGCCGCCTGTCGTTGCCGTCAAGGACGGCGAGGCCCGGGTGATCGTCCGGCGCGAGACGGAGGAAGATCTCCTGCGTCTCGACGTCGGATAGTTGAGATAGATGTCTCGCATGCCGGACGAAGGGCAGAAACTCCGGTTCGGTGAGTGAGACTGGTCCACACCGTAGAAGTAATGAGAAGCGAGGTCGGATGATGCGTACGCGTCCGCTGAAGGTGGCGCTGCTGGGCTGTGGAGTGGTCGGCTCAGAGGTGGCGCGCATCATGACGACGCACGCCGACGACCTCGCCGCGCGCATCGGCGCCCCGGTGGAGCTCGCCGGGGTCGCCGTGCGCCGCCCCGGGAAGGTGCGCGAAGGCATCCCCGAGGAGCTCGTCACCACGGACGCGACCGCCCTGGTCAAACGCGGCGACATCGACGTCGTCGTCGAGGTCATCGGCGGCATCGAGCCGGCCAGGACCCTGATCACCACCGCCTTCGAGCACGGCGCGTCCGTCGTCTCCGCCAACAAGGCACTCCTTGCGGAGGACGGCGCGACGCTGTACGCCGCCGCCGAGCAGCACGGCCGCGACCTCTACTTCGAGGCCGCCGTCGCCGGCGCGATCCCGCTGATCAGGCCGCTGCGCGAGTCGCTCGCCGGCGACAAGGTCAACCGCGTGCTCGGCATCGTCAACGGCACGACCAACTTCATCCTCGACAAGATGGACAGCTCGGGCGCCGGGTACTCCGAAGCGCTCGACGAGGCCACCGCCCTCGGGTACGCGGAGGCCGACCCGACCGCCGACGTCGAGGGCTTCGACGCCGCCGCCAAGGCCGCGATCCTCGCCGGGATCGCCTTCCACACCCGCGTGCGGCTCGACGACGTCTACCGTGAGGGCCTGACCGAGGTCACCGCCGCCGACATGGCGTCCGCGCGGCGGATGGGCTGCACCGTCAAGCTGCTCGCCATCTGTGAGCGCGCCGCCGACGGCCGGTCCGTCACCGCCCGCGTGCACCCCGCGATGATCCCGCTCAGCCACCCGCTCGCCTCCGTCCGCGAGGCGTACAACGCCGTCTTCGTCGAGGCGGAGGCCGCGGGCCAGCTGATGTTCTACGGCCCCGGTGCCGGCGGCTCGCCCACCGCGTCCGCCGTCCTCGGCGATCTCGTCGCCGTCTGCCGCAACAAGCTCGCCGAGGCAACGGGGCCCGGCGAGTCCGCCTACACCCAGCTGCCCGTGAGCCCCATGGGCGACGTGGTGACGCGGTACCACATCAGTCTCGACGTGGCCGACAAGCCGGGCGTCCTCGCCCAGGTCGCGACGGTCTTCGCCGAGCACGGCGTATCCATCGATACGGTGCGCCAGCAGGGCAAGGACGGCGAGGCATCGCTCGTCGTCGTCACCCACCGCGCGCCCGACGCCGCCCTCTCCGGGACCGTCGAGGCGCTGCGCAAGCTCGACACCGTGCGCGGTGTCGCCAGCATCATGCGTGTTGAAGGGGAGTAAGGGACCCAATGACCACCAACGGCACCCACCAGTGGCGCGGCATCATCGAGGAGTACCGGGACCGCCTTCCGGTCACGGACGCGACGCCGGTCGTCACGCTCCGTGAGGGTGGCACGCCGCTCGTCCCGGCGCAGGTCCTTTCCGAGCGCACGGGCTGCGAAGTGCACCTCAAGGTCGAGGGCGCCAACCCCACCGGGTCGTTCAAGGACCGCGGCATGACGATGGCGATCACCCGGGCCAAGGAGGAGGGCGCGCAGGCCGTCATCTGCGCCTCCACCGGCAACACGTCCGCCTCCGCCGCCGCCTACGCGGTGCGCGCCGGCATGGTCTGCGCGGTCCTTGTGCCGCAGGGCAAGATCGCGCTCGGTAAGATGGGCCAGGCGCTGGTCTACGGATCGAAGATCCTCCAGGTCGACGGCAACTTCGACGACTGCCTGAACCTCGCCCGCAGTCTCTCGGAGAACTACCCGGTGGCGCTGGTCAATTCGGTCAATCCGTACCGCATCGAAGGCCAGAAGACGGCCTCCTTCGAGATCGTCGACGCACTCGGCGACGCCCCCGACATCCACGTACTGCCCGTCGGCAACGCCGGCAACATCACGGCGTACTGGAAGGGGTACAAGGAGTACGCGGTGGACAGCATGTCCACTCGTACCCCTCGTATGTGGGGTTTCCAGGCCTCCGGTTCCGCTCCGATCGTGCGCGGCGAGGTCGTCAAGGACCCGTCGACGATCGCCACCGCCATCCGCATCGGCAACCCGGCCTCCTGGACGCAGGCGCTGGCCGCCCGCGATGAGTCGGGGGGCTTCATCGACGAGGTGACGGACCGTGAGATCCTGCGCGCCTACCGGCTGTTGGCGTCCCAGGAGGGTGTCTTCGTCGAGCCGGCCTCGGCCGCTTCCGTCGCCGGTCTGCTGAAGGCCGCCGAGCACGGCAAGGTCGACCCGGGTCAGAGGATCGTGTGCACGGTGACCGGCAACGGCCTGAAGGACCCCGACTGGGCGGTCGCCGGAGCACCCCAGCCGGTCACCGTCCCTGTCGACGCCGCCGCGGCGGCGGAGCGGCTCGGCCTGGCCTGATCGCGCGCGGTCCCGGCCGGGATCCGGGCGGCGTGCCACGGGGCCCGTTCGCCGGATCATGGCCCGCGCCGCGTCCTGATCGCCGGACGGGCCCTCGGGCCCGGCCAGTTGGCCTACTGGAAAGAATGGCAACCGGGACAACGCCGTACGTAGGGGCACAGGAGGCTCGCGACACGCATCGTGCGCCTCCTGTGCGCCCTATGTCGCAGGTGAACCTTCCTTCGATAGGCTGTACTCGAACCCGGCCCCCCGCATATGCGCGGTGTTGTTGCCGTCGCGGTGTCGCCGCCGCCGAGGCCCACGGGTGTTGCAGCCTCTCGAACAAATCTTGTACATCCCACAGTTCAGAACCAAGGAGAGTCGTCGAGCGATGGCCGGTCCAGCGTTCCGCGCCGCCGCCGTCCGGGTGCGCGTCCCCGCAACCAGCGCCAATCTCGGTCCGGGCTTCGACGCCCTGGGACTGTCGCTCGGTCTGTACGACGACGTGGTCGTCCGGGTCGCGGACTCCGGTCTGCACATCGACATCGCCGGTGAGGGCGCGTCGACCCTGCCCCGCGACGAGAACCACCTGCTCGTACGGGCCCTCCGCACGGCCTTCGACCTGCTCGGCGGACAGCCGCGCGGCCTCGAGATCGTCTGCGCCAACCGCATCCCGCACGGCCGCGGCCTCGGCTCCTCCTCCGCCGCGATCTGCGCCGGTATCGTCGCCGCCCGCGCCGTGGCGATAGGCGGAGACGCCAAGCTCGACGACGCGGCCCTGCTGGAGCTCGCAACCGAGATCGAGGGTCACCCCGACAACGTCGCGGCCTGCCTCCTCGGCGGCTTCACCCTCGCCTGGACCGAGGCCGGAGCGGCACGTGCGATCAGGATGGATCCCGCTGATTCCGTCGTTCCGGTGGTTTTCGTGCCCGGCAAGCCGGTGCTCACCGAAACGGCCCGCGGCCTGCTGCCGCGCACCGTCCCCCATGTCGACGCCGCAGCCAACGCCGGCCGTGCCGCCCTCCTCGTCGAGGCCCTGACTAGGCGTCCCGAGCTGCTGCTGCCCGCCACGGAGGACCGGCTCCACCAGGAGTACCGCGCGCCGGCCATGCCGCAGAGCATCGACCTGGTCAACCGGCTGCGCGCCGACGGCGTCCCCGCAGTCATCTCCGGTGCGGGCCCCACGGTGCTCGCGCTGGCCGAGGACAGTGCGGCCGACAAGGTCGCACAGCTGGCGGGCGAGGGCTGGGCGGCGAACCGGCTGGCCTTCGACGCCGCGGGAGCGAGCGTCCTGCCGCTGGCGCCCTAGCCCGACGCCCGACACGACTGCCACACGATTGCCGGTGCTGGAGAGGGGGAATGTTTGTTGGAGCCGGTAGTGTTAATCTCAAGTCTGCAACCGTCGTCGTTGAGGCGCGGTGCTTCGTGTCCCCTTTCGGGACCAACATTCTCCGGGAGCCTCCCCAAACTGCCTGAGCAGCCTGCCTGAGCAGTTTTGAGCACGCTCCGGAACCGGCACGACACCCCTCGCTTTTCCAGGAGTGGGCCGAGCAGGGGGACCTCGAGCCGGACCTTGCACGTATGCATGTATCTCTCCGCCGTCAATTTTCCGGCGGGACCACCGCTCCGGTTCGGTCCACAACCCAGGACCGCAGCCGGACAGCACAACCGGTCGCCGAGCCAGAAGGCCGACGTCCGCTCCAGGGAAGGACCCTTCGTGAGCGACACCACCGATCTGATGGGCGTGACTGCCGACGACAAGGTCGACAACGCCGCGCCCGCCGCAGGTGCTGCCTCCGGCACCACCTCACGGCGCCGCCGCTCCGGCACCGGCCTCGAGGGCATGGTCCTGGCCGAGCTGCAGCAGGTCGCGTCCGGCCTCGGCATCAGGGGCACCGCGCGTATGCGCAAGAGCCAGCTGATCGAGGTCATCAAGGAGGCGCAGGCAACAGGGGGCTCCCCGGCGAAGAGCGCCGAGGCGGGCACCCCCGAGGCTGCCGCCAAGCCCAAGCGCCGCGCCACCTCCAAGGCGCGTACGGGCAACGAGGCCGCCGCCCCTGCCGCGGAGAAGGCCGAGAAGGCGGAGAAGGCCGACAAGCCCGAGAAGGACGTCGCCCAGCAGCAGATCGACATCCCGGGACAGCCGGCTGGGGGCACCGCCCAGGCCGCAGGCTCTGGGGGAGACGACCAGCCGGCCGGGGAGCGCCGCCGTCGTCGTGCCACCGCTCAGGCGGGCAGCCCGGAGACCCGTACCGAGACCCGGGGCGACACCGCCGTCGAGGTCAGGAGCGAGGCGCAGCCCGAGGCCAAGGCCGAGACCGCCGTGGACACCGCGGAGGGCCGCCGCGACCGCCAGGACCGCGGCCAGCGTGGTGACCGCGGCGAGCGTGGTGACCGCGGCGAGCGTGGTGACCGCGGTGACCGCCGTGAGCGTCAGCGCGACCGGCGCGGTAAGGGCGACGACCAGCAGCAGGGCGGCGGCCAGCGCCAGCAGCGCCAGGGCGGCCAGCAGAACACCGGCCCCCAGGACGACTTCGACGACGAGGCCGGTGGCCGCCGCGGACGCCGCGGCCGCTACCGCGACCGCCGTGGCCGCCGTGGCCGTGACGACTTCGCGACCGGCGAGCCGCAGGTCTCCGACGACGACGTCCTGATCCCCGTCGCGGGCATCCTGGACATCCTCGACAACTACGCGTTCATCCGGACCTCCGGCTACCTGCCCGGCCCGAACGACGTGTACGTCTCCCTCGCCCAGGTCCGCAAGAACGGCCTGCGCAAGGGCGACCACGTCACCGGTGCCGTGCGTCAGCCCAAGGAGGGTGAGCGCCGCGAGAAGTTCAACGCGCTGGTCCGCCTGGACTCGGTCAACGGCATGGCGCCCGAATCGGGCCGCGGCCGCCCCGAGTTCAACAAGCTGACCCCGCTGTACCCGCAGGACCGACTGCGTCTCGAGACCGACCCGGGCGTGCTGACCACCCGGATCATCGACCTCGTCGCGCCCATCGGCAAGGGCCAGCGAGGCCTGATCGTGGCCCCGCCGAAGACCGGCAAGACCATGATCATGCAGGCGATCGCCAACGCGATCACCCACAACAACCCCGAGTGCCACCTGATGGTCGTCCTTGTCGACGAGCGTCCGGAAGAGGTCACCGACATGCAGCGGTCGGTGAAGGGCGAGGTCATCTCCTCGACCTTCGACCGGCCCGCGGAGGACCACACCACTGTCGCCGAGCTGGCCATCGAGCGTGCCAAGCGCCTCGTCGAGCTGGGTCACGACGTGGTCGTCCTGCTGGACTCGATCACCCGCCTCGGCCGTGCGTACAACCTCGCGGCCCCGGCTTCCGGGCGCATCCTGTCCGGTGGTGTCGACTCGACCGCCCTCTACCCGCCGAAGCGCTTCTTCGGTGCGGCGCGCAACATCGAGGACGGCGGCTCGCTGACCATCCTGGCCACCGCGCTGGTCGACACCGGGTCCCGCATGGACGAGGTGATCTTCGAGGAGTTCAAGGGCACCGGCAACGCGGAGCTCAAGCTCGACCGGAAGCTCGCCGACAAGCGGATCTTCCCCGCGGTGGACGTCGACGCGTCCGGTACGCGTAAGGAAGAGATCCTGCTCGGCAGCGATGAGCTGGCCGTCACCTGGAAGCTGCGCCGAGTGCTCCACGCCCTCGACCAGCAGCAGGCGATCGAGCTGCTGCTGGACAAGATGAAGCAGACCAAGTCGAACGGCGAGTTCCTGCTGCAGATCCAGAAGACGACTCCGTCCGCCGGCAACGGCAACGACTGAGACGTCTCACTGGCGAAGGTCCCTCGCTGAGAGATCTCCGCCACAGCCGCCGGGCCCGCCAAAGGCCCGGCGGGGGAGTCCCGCCGCTCCGTCCCCGCCGGCCGAAGCCGCTGGTGGGGCGGGCGGAACGGCCTCCTCGAGCGGTCCTTCGGGCCCACCGTGCAGCGTGCGGTGGGCCCGACGCGTTCTTACCGGCCTCTCATCCGCTCGTGCGACGCTTCTCGCTTCGATGCCTGAAGCGACGCCTGAGCAAGCGACGTCGAAGCAAGCGACATCTGAACCATCGACGTCCGAACACGTGCCGAGAACCGCGCCTGATCACCACCCCCGGGGGTAGCGGAACGGACGAGAGCCGAGGAGACCATGACCGAGCAGAGCACCGGCACCGGCCGCCGAATACGCGGCAGCGGCAGACGCCGCAGGCAGCCCTCCACGGCGCGCCGGGTGTGGACGGTCGTCGCCTGGGCGACGGCAGCACTGGTGCTCGTCGGCGGCTCGGGCCTCGGCCTCCTGTGGTTCAAGCTCAACGGGAATCTCCAGGGCATCGACATCAACCAGGCCCTGGGAACCGACCGCCCCAAGAACATCGACAACGGCTCCATGGACATTCTCGTCCTGGGCTCCGACTCCCGTTCCGGCGCGAACTCCGCATACGGCGCCGACGAAGGCGCAGCCCGTTCGGACACCGCGATGGTCGTGCACGTCTACCAGGGCCGTAAGACGGCGAGCGTCGTCTCCGTACCGCGTGACACGCTCGTCGAGCGGCCGCGGTGCACCGGCCGCGACGGCACGGCGGTCGCGGGCGCGCAGCGAGCCATGTTCAACACGGCGTACGAGGTCGGCGGCCCCGCCTGCGCGGTGAAGACCGTCGAGGCGATGTCCGGCATCCGCATGGACCACTTCATAGAGGTCGACTTCACGGGCTTCACGAAGCTCATCGACGAGCTCGGCGGCGTCGACATCACCACCACCCAGCCGATCAACGACACCAAGAGCCATCTGAACCTCCCGCCCGGCACCCACACCCTCGACGGCGAGCAGGCGCTCGGCCTCGTACGCACCCGCAAGAGCGTGGGCGACGGCAGCGACCTGGGGCGCATCCAGCTCCAGCAGGCGTTCATGAAGGCGTTCATCAACCAGGTCAAGGACGTGGGCGTCTTCAGCAGCCCCAAGAAACTCCTGGACCTCGCGGACGCCGGCACGAAGGCGATCACTCCCGACTCCGAGCTCGACTCCGTGAACGAGCTGATGGGCTTCGCCAAGGGGCTCAGCGCCCTGGGCGCCGAGGACGTCGACATGATCACGATGCCCGTGAAGTACGACCCGAACGACCCCAACCGCGTCATCCCGGTCGAGGCCGGCGCCGATCAGGTGTGGAGGGCGCTGAAGCGGGACAGGCCGATCCCCGCCTCCGCGGTCGAGGACTCGGCCGGCGACAAGGGCGGTGCCGCGTCCGTCGTGGGCAGCGAGTAGCCACTCGACTGCGCCCCGGTGCGAGAACCGGCGCGAAGAGACGCTCATACCCGCTCCAGCCCCCAGGAATACTTCCGCTCCCACCCCGGTTTTGGGAGATACGGCCAGTCCTGGCAGACTGGTACGTCGGCCCCGGTTCACGTACGAGCAATCCGCACGTGCGACCCGGTGCCCTCCCGAAACTAGGAGACACCTTGAAGCGCGACATCCACCCCGAGTACGTCGAGACCCAGGTCAGCTGCACCTGCGGTGCGTCGTTCACCACCCGTAGCACGATCCAGAGCGGCAACATCCGCGCCGAAGTCTGCTCCGAGTGCCACCCGTTCTACACGGGCAAGCAGAAGATCCTCGACACCGGTGGCCGTGTGGCCCGCTTCGAGGCCCGCTTCGGCAAGGCTGCTGCCAAGAAGTAGCGCGCCACTGCGCCGGCCCTCGGCCGTCCCCTTCCGCGGGGCGTCCGAGGCCGGCGCTTTGTCCGTTCTGAGCAGCCACCCACGCGTACTGAAACCAGGAGCCCCCGAATGTTCGAGGCGGTCGAGGAACTGATCGGCGAACACGCCGATCTCGAGAAGAAGCTCGCCGACCCTTCGGTCCACGCCGACCAGGGAGCCGCGCGCAAGCTGAACAAGCGCTACGCCGTGCTGACGCCCATCGTCGGCACGTACCGCTCCTGGAAGCAGACCGGTGAGGACATCGAGACCGCCCGTGAACTCGGCGCCGACGACCCGGACTTCGCCGCCGAGGTGAAGGTGCTGGAGAAGCAGCGCGAAGAGCTCACGGAGAAGCTGCGGCTGCTGCTGGTCCCGCGCGACCCCAGCGACGACAAGGACGTCATCCTCGAGGTCAAGGCGGGTGCGGGCGGCGACGAGTCCGCTCTGTTCGCCGGCGACCTGCTGCGCATGTACCTGCGCTACGCGGAGCGCGTCGGCTGGAAGACCGAGATCATCGACGCCACCGAGTCCGAGCTGGGCGGCTACAAGGACGTCCAGGTCGCCGTGAAGACCAAGGGCGGCCAGGGCGCGACCGAGCCCGGGCAGGGCGTCTGGGCGCGGCTGAAGTACGAGGGCGGGGTGCACCGCGTGCAGCGCGTGCCCGCGACCGAGTCCCAGGGCCGTATCCACACCTCCGCGGCCGGTGTGCTCGTCACGCCGGAGGCCGAGGAGATCGACGTCGAGATCCACGCCAACGACCTGCGTGTCGACGTCTACCGCTCGTCGGGGCCCGGCGGCCAGTCCGTCAACACCACCGACTCCGCGGTGCGCATCACGCACCTGCCGACCGGCATCGTCGCCTCCTGCCAGAACGAGAAGAGCCAGCTCCAGAACAAGGAGCAGGCCATGCGTATCCTGCGCTCCAGGCTGCTCGCCGCGGCGCAGGAGGAGGCCGAGAAGGAGGCCGCGGACGCCCGCCGCAGCCAGGTCCGCACGGTGGACCGTTCCGAGAAGATCCGGACGTACAACTTCCCGGAAAACCGGATCTCGGACCACCGGGTCGGCTTCAAGGCGTACAACTTGGACCAGGTGCTCGACGGAGAGCTGGACGCCGTGATCCAGGCTTGCGTCGACGCGGACTCCGCGGCGAAGCTCGCGGCCGCGCAGTAACCACCCCCTGCAGTGCTCGGAGGACCGACGTGCAGTCACACTCCGGGGGCCGACCCCCAGGCCCCCGCACCTTGCTGCTCGCCGAGGTGGCCCAGGCCACCCAGCGGCTGGCCGACGCCGGCGTGCCGTCGCCGCGCTTCGACGCGGAGGAGCTCGCCGCCTACGTCCACGGCGTGAAGCGGGGAGAGCTGCACAACGTCAAGGACGCGGACTTCGACGCCCGCTACTGGGAGGCCGTCGCCCGCCGCGAGGCGCGCGAGCCGCTCCAGCACATCACCGGGCGTGCCTTCTTCCGCTACCTGGAGCTGCAGGTCGGCCCCGGCGTCTTCGTGCCCCGGCCCGAGACCGAGTCGGTCGTCGGCTGGGCGATAGAGGCCGTGCGGGCCATGGACGTCGTCGAACCGCTGATCGTCGACCTGTGCAGTGGCTCCGGCGCCATCGCGCTGGCCATGGCGCAGGAGGTGCCGCGTTCGCGCGTGCACGCGGTGGAGCTGTCCGAGGACGCGCTGCAGTGGACCCGTAAGAACGCGGAAGGCTCCAGGGTCACCGTCCACCAGGGCGACGCGCTCTCGGCGCTCCCCGAGCTCGACGGCCAGGTCGACCTCGTCATCTCCAACCCGCCGTACATCCCGCTCACCGAGTGGGAGTACGTCGCGCCGGAAGCCCGCGACCACGACCCGCAGATGGCCCTGTTCTCCGGCGAGGACGGCCTCGACACCATCCGCGGCATCGAGCGCACCGCGCACCGGCTGCTGCGGCCCGGCGGGCTCGTCGTCATCGAGCACGCGGACACGCAGGGTGGTCAGGTGCCGTGGATCTTCAACGAGGAATCCGGCTGGGCCGACGCCGCCGACCACCCCGACCTGAACAAGCGGCCGCGGTTCGCGACCGCCCGCAAGGCAACGCCATGACCAGGTACACGCACGAGGAGGCCCGCTGATGGCTCGGCGATACGACTGCAACGACGCGACGGATCGCATCACCGGCCTGCGCGAGGCCGCATCCGCCGTCCGCCGCGGCGAGCTTGTCGTGCTGCCCACCGACACCGTCTACGGCATCGGTGCGGACGCCTTCACCTCCGAGGCCGTCGCGGACCTCCTCGACGCCAAGGGGCGCGGCCGCAACATGCCCACCCCTGTCCTCATCGGCTCCCCGAACACCCTGCACGGGCTGGTCACGGACTTCTCCGAGCAGGCGTGGGAGCTCGTCGACGCCTTCTGGCCTGGTGCGCTGACGCTGGTCACCAAGCACCAGCCGTCCCTGCAGTGGGACCTGGGGGACACCCGCGGAACCGTCGCCATCCGGATGCCGCTGCACCCCGTCGCCATCGAACTGCTCACCGAGGTCGGCCCCATGGCCGTCTCCAGCGCCAACCTGACGGGGCACCCCTCTCCCGAGGACTGTGACGCCGCGCAGGCGATGCTCGGCGACTCCGTCTCCGTCTACCTGGACGGCGGCCCCACCCCCGGGATCGTGCCGTCCTCGATCGTCGACGTCACGGGCAAGGTGCCGGTGCTGCTGCGAGAAGGAGCTCTCTCCGCGGACGAGCTGCGCAAGGTGGTACCAGACCTCGAGGTGGCCAATTGACCGCCCCGCAGGGGCGTGGCATAGCGGAAACCGGCAGTACGGCATCGACCTTCCGCATCCTCCACGTCAGCACCGGCAACGTCTGCCGCTCGCCCATCACGGAGCGGCTGACCCGCCATGCCCTGAGTGACCGCCTCGGCGATCCCCTCACGGGCGGCCTGATCGTGGAGAGCGCGGGCACCTGGGGCCACGAGGGCGCCCCCATGGAGGCCAACGCCGAGATCGTCCTCGCCGACTTCGGTGCGGACGCGAGCGGGTTCATGGGGCGCGAGCTGCTCGACGAGCACGTCATCCGCGCGGACCTGGTCCTCACCGCGACCCGCGATCACCGGGCGCAGGTCATCTCGATGGGCCACTCGGCGGGCCTGCGGACCTTCACCCTCAAGGAGTTCACCCGCCTCGTCCGGGCCATAGACCCGGCGACCCTCCCGGACCCCCGGGAGGACGGGGTGGTGGAGCGTGCGCGCGCGCTGGTGCGCGCGGCGGCGGCGCTACGCGGGTGGCTGCTCGCGCCGAGCCCGGACGCGGACGAGGTGTTCGACCCGTACGGTGCGCCGATCACGTTCTTCCGCTCGATCGGCGACGAGATCCACCAGGCGCTGGACCCGGTCGTCACAGCGCTGACGGGAGTCCCGGCGCGGCCGTGACACTGCGGTAGCCGCACTGCGGCACGGGGGATTGGTCCGCCGCAGGTCGCTCCCGCCACGCCCCGGACTCCCGCATACACCGCGCGTCGCCGACCGCACGGTTCTACATTGGAGGGGCCGCAGCACAGGTCCAAGGCCCGGAGCCGTCATGTCCGTCACCCGTGAAGAGCACGTGCAGTCGCCGGCAGCGCAAGCGCCCACCCACCCCGCCCCCGCCCCCTTCCTCGACGCGCTGCGCCGCCAGGACCCGCAGATCGCGGACATCCTTCTCGGCGAGGCCCAGCGGCAGGCCGGCTCGCTCCAGCTGATCGCCGCGGAGAACTTCACCTCGCCCGCGGTCCTCGCCGCCCTCGGCTCGCCGCTCGCCAACAAGTACGCGGAGGGCTATCCGGGTGCCCGCCACCACGGCGGCTGCGAACTCGTCGACGCCGCCGAGCGCATCGCGATCGAGCGCGCCACCGCGCTGTTCGGCGCCGAACACGCCAATGTGCAGCCCCACTCCGGCTCCTCCGCGGTCCTCGCGGCATACGCGGCGCTGCTGCGGCCCGGCGACACCGTGCTCGCCATGGGTCTTCCGTACGGCGGCCACCTCACGCACGGTTCGCCTGCGAACTTCTCCGGACGGTGGTTCGACTTCGTCGGCTACGGCGTGGACGCCGAGACCGGTCTGATCGACTATCACCAGGTGCGGCACCTGGCCCGTCAGCACCGGCCCAAGGCGATCGTCTGCGGGTCGATCTCGTACCCCCGCCACCTCGACTACGAGGAATTCCGTGACATCGCCGACGAGGTGGGCGCCTATCTGATCGCGGATGCCGCGCATCCCATCGGGCTGGTCGCCGGCGGCGCCGCGCCGAACCCCGTTCCGTTCGCGGACGTGGTCTGCGCCACCACCCACAAGGTGCTGCGCGGCCCGCGCGGCGGGATGATCCTGTGCGGCTCGGAGCTGGCCCGGCGGATCGACCGCGCGGTGTTCCCGTTCACGCAGGGCGGCGCGCAGATGCACACGATCGCCGCCAAGGCCGTCGCCTTCGGGGAGGCAGCGACCCCGGCGTTCACCGCGTACGCCCATCAGGTGGTCGCCAATGCGCGGGCGCTGGCGGAGGCGCTCGCGGCCGAGGGGTTCACGGTGGTGACGGGCGGCACGGACACCCACATCATCGGCGCGGACCCGGTCGGTTTCGGCGTCGACGGCAGGACGGCCCGCGGACGCCTCGCCGCGGCGGGCATGGTCCTGGACACATGCGCGCTGCCGTACGGGGACGGCCGCGGCATCAGGCTGGGCACCGCCGCCGTCACGACCCAGGGCATGGGCCGCCCGGAGATGATCCGGATCGCGTCCCTGTTCACGGCGGCGCTGCGCGACGAGCAGCAGGCGCGGGACATCCGCCGGCAGGTGCAGGAACTGGTCGGGGGATTCCCGCCGCTTCCGGGGTAGCCGCAGTGCTGTGGTGTGGTCGCGCAACCGTCCCCGGCCGCGGTGTGTCCTCAAGCATGTGGCCACCACAGCTAAGGTGTGGGGCTGAGATGGCCAGCGATTCCTGTGGGGCAGCCCGTGCGTGATTACCTGCTGACGCTCTGCGTCACGGCCGCGGTGACCTATCTGCTCACCGGGCCGGTGCGCAAATTCGCCATCGCCACCGGGGCGATGCCAGAGATCCGTGCACGGGACGTGCACCGCGAGCCGACGCCGAGACTCGGCGGCATCGCGATGTTCTTCGGCCTGTGCGCCGGGCTGCTGGTCGCCGATCATCTGGAGAACCTCAACAGCGTCTTCGAGCTGTCCAACGAGCCGCGTGCGCTGCTCTCCGGGGCCGCCCTGATCTGGATCATCGGCGTCCTGGACGACAAGTTCGAGATCGACGCGCTGATCAAACTCGGCGGCCAGATGATCGCGGCGGGTGTGATGGTCGTACAGGGTCTGACGATCCTGTGGATCCCCGTCCCCGGAGTCGGCACGGTCTCGCTGACCAGCTGGCAGGGCACGCTGCTGACCGTCGCCCTGGTCGTCATCACCATCAACGCGGTGAACTTCGTCGACGGCCTGGACGGTCTCGCCGCCGGCATGGTGTGCATCGCCGCCGCGGCGTTCTTCCTGTACGCGTACCGGATCTGGTTCAGCTACGGCATCGAGGCGGCGTCCCCCGCGACGCTGTTCACGGCGATCCTGATGGGCATGTGCCTGGGCTTCCTGCCCCACAACATGCACCCGGCCCGCATCTTCATGGGCGATTCCGGCTCGATGCTGATCGGGCTCGTGCTTGCGGCGGCCGCGATCTCCGTCACGGGCCAGGTCGACATGGACGCCCTCAAGATCTGGGAAGGCGGTGCGCGCGAAGCCACGCACGCGGCGCTGCCGGTCTTCATCCCGCTGCTGCTGCCGCTGACGATCATTGCGATCCCGGTCGCCGACCTGCTGCTGGCGATCGTCCGCCGTACCTGGAAGGGCCAGTCGCCGTTCGCCGCGGACCGTGGTCATCTGCACCACCGGCTACTGGAGATCGGGCACTCGCACAGCCGGGCCGTTCTGATCATGTACTTCTGGTCGGCGCTGATCGCGTTCGGTGTCGTCGCGTACTCGGTCCACTCGGTGATGTGGATCGTGCTGGCCGTCACCGGCCTGAGCGCCGTCGGCCTCGTCCTGCTGCTGCTGCCGCGCTTCAGCCCGCGCACCCCGGACTGGGCGGAGCGCTTCGTCCCGCCGCGCTACCGACGCCGCCGCCGCAGGGCGCAGGCGGCGCCCGCGCCCGGGCAGTCCGACGCGGCGTCCCCCGACTACGAGGACGAGCCCCGTGTGCCGGTCGGGGTGGGCGTCAGCGGAGTCAACGGCGCCACGGCCATCGGCCCCCGCTCGCGCTTCCCGGACCGGCACCAGGCCGACACACGGGACTGAGCGGGCTGAGCGAGTGGCGTCAACGCCGGCCGCCGGCGGCGCCCGCTTCCGAGTGGCAAGGAAGCGGGCTCCCGAACCGAATCGGCCGGATGCCGACGGGAAAATCGTGCATTAGCAGACATAGCGCCCGGTTGTCGTGCACACACGCGCGCGTTCACTCTCATGTGTGAGAGTTGGCACACCACTGGGTAAAGACCTCATCAAATAGTTTGTGATACCGTTCACGAGACCCGGAGACAGCGCCGAAGGACCGTAGTGCGACGGTCCGTTGGCCCCGAGACACATCTCGGACCGGGCCTACGCTCGTCCATGACGACACCACTGCCCCCACCATCAAGCGGAGCTGCCGCCATGCCGTCCAACGACGCACGCACTCTTCTCCTCGCCGCCGTACCCACCGCTGCTGCCGGCGCGATCGCCGCTGTGATCAGTGGTGTGGTCGCCGGTGGAAAGGGAGCGCTCGGCGCCGCTGTCGGCACCCTGGTGGTGATCCTCTTCATGGGGATGGGCATGCTGGTGCTCCAGCGGACGGCGAAGAGCTTTCCGCACCTGTTCCAGGCGATGGGGCTGATGCTCTACACGGCGCAGCTGCTGTTGCTTCTCGTCTTCATGATGGCGTTCGCGGACACCACGCTGTTCGACGCCAAGGCCTTCGCCTTCACGCTCCTCGCGGCGACCATCGTCTGGGTCACCGCGCAGGCACGTGCCTACATGAAGTCGAAGATCCTCTACGTTGATCCCGAGTCCGCCAAGGGTGACACCCCCGTGAAGACGGGCCCGGCGGCGTGAGGGGTAGGGGCGGGATAAATGGCCGTACGCCTTCCTGCTATCGTCCGGTGCCAACTGCGGCACTGCGGGCGCGGGCATCTGAGCTGACGCCTGTTCCATCGCGAGGCTCAACGCCTGACAGCCGCCCCCACATCCGAAACACCAGTCCAGTGCCGAACCGCGGCCGCGTGCCGCGCCGACACAACGAGGTTGCCGTACCTATGCGCCACGCTGAAGGAGCCCGCGGTGAGTGCTGACCCCCAGATGCTCGCCTTCGACGCAAGCTGCCAGATCTTCAGGGACTGTGGCTTCCCGGCGCCCGGGCTCCATTCCTTCCTGTTCAAGCCCATCTTCACCGTCGGCGGCTTCGAGTTCAACAAGCCCATGCTGCTGGCATTCCTCGCGACGATTGTCGTCGTCGGGTTCTTCTGGGCGGCGTTCAGCAAGCCGAAGCTGGTCCCCGGCAAGCTCCAGATGGTCGGCGAAGCCGGTTACGACTTCGTCCGCCGCGGGATCGTCTACGAGATCATGGGCAAGAAGGACGGCGAGAAGTACGTCCCGCTGATGGTCTCCCTGTTCTTCTTCATCTGGATCATGAACCTCTGGTCCGTGATCCCGCTCGCGCAGTTCCCGGTCACGTCGATCATCGCGTACCCGGCCGGCATGGCGATCCTGGTCTACGTGCTCTGGGTCGGCCTGACCTTCAAGACGCACGGGTTCGTCGGCGGCTGGAAGAACATCACGGGTTACGACAACTCGCTGGGCCCGGTCAAGTGGCTCGTCGCGTTCATCGACTTCTTCTCCAACCTGCTCATCCGGCCGTTCACCCACGCGGTCCGGCTCTTCGCGAACATGTTCGCGGGTCACATGCTGCTGGTGATGTTCACCCTCGCCACCTGGTACCTGCTGAACGGCATCGGCATCATCTACGCCGGTACCTCGTTCGTGATGGTCATCGCCATGACCGCTTTCGAGCTCTTCATCCAGGCTGTTCAGGCATACGTCTTCGTGCTCCTGGCCTGCAGCTACCTCCAGGGCGCGCTCGCCAAGAGCCACTGAGCGACCCGACACCCTGACCAACAGACGTCCGGTGGCCAACCCCCACCGGTCCGTGAAAGAGAAGGAAGAACTGGCATGTCCCAGACCCTTGCCGCCGTCACCGGCAACCTCGGCTCCATCGGTTACGGCCTTGCCGCGATCGGCCCCGGCGTCGGCGTCGGCATCATCTTCGGTAACGGCACCCAGGCCCTCGCCCGTCAGCCCGAGGCGGCAGGCCTGATCCGTACCAACCAGATCATGGGTTTCGCCTTCTGTGAGGCGCTTGCCCTCATCGGCATCGTCATGGGCTTCGTCTTCCGCCAGTAATCGTCGGACGACAGCCCAACCCCATTACGGAAGGCACTGATGTGAACCCTCTGGTTCAGCAGCTCGCGGCTGTGGAGGAGCAGAACCCGCTCGTTCCGCACCTCGACGAGCTCGTCATCGGCCTGATCGCCTTCGCTATCGTCTTCTTCTTCCTCGCGAAGAAGCTCCTCCCGAACATCAACAAGGTTCTGGAAGAGCGTCGTGAGGCCATCGAAGGCGGCATCGAGAAGGCCGATGCGGCCAAGATCGAGGCCGAGAGCGTCCTTGAGCAGTACAAGGCGCAGCTCGCCGAGGCCCGCCACGAGGCCGCTCGGCTGCGCCAGGAGGCCACCGAGCAGGGCACCGCGATCATCCAGGAGATGAAGGCGGAAGGCCAGCGGCAGCGTGAGGAGATCATCGCGGCCGGCCACGCCCAGATCGAGGCCGACCGCAAGGCCGCGGCCGCGGCGCTGCGTCAGGACGTGGGCAAGCTCGCCACCGACCTGGCCGGCAAGCTCGTCGGCGAGTCCCTCGAGGACAGCGCCCGGCAGAGCCGCACCATTGACCGCTTCCTCGACTCGCTCGAGGACGGCGCTTCGAAGGCCGAGGCCACCCGATGAACGGAGCCAGCCGCGAGGCGCTGGCCGCCGCGCACGAGTCGCTCGACGCGCTGATCGACAACACGTCGGTCGACGCGGCGAAGCTCGCCGGCGAGCTGGCCGCCGTCACCGCGCTGCTCGACCGTGAGGTGTCGCTGCGTCGGGTCCTGACCGACCCGGCGCAGGGCGGCGAGGCCAAGGCCGAGCTGGCCGGGCGCATCCTCGGTGGTCAGGTCGGCGGGGAGACCGCCGACCTGGTCAAGGGCATGGTCCGGTCCCGCTGGTCGCAGTCGCGCGACCTGGTTGACTCGATCGAGGAACTGGCGAACACCGCAGAGCTCGCCGCCGCGCAGAAGGCCGGTGTGCTCGACAACGTCGAGGACGAGCTGTTCCGGTTCGGCCGGATCCTGTCGTCCAGCACCGAGCTCCGGTCGGCGCTGACCAACCGGTCGGCCACGGCGTCCGCCAAGGGCGAGCTGCTGGGCGGTCTGCTCGGCGGCAAGGCCGAGCCGGTCACCGAGCGTCTGGTCGTCCGTCTCGTCACGCATCCGCGTGGACGTAGCCTGGAGGCGGGACTCGAGTCCCTGTCCAAGCTCGCCGCGGCGCGCCGGGACCGGATGGTCGCCGTCGTCACCTCCGCGGTGCCGCTGACCGAGGCGCAGAAGCAGCGTCTCGGCGCCGGTCTGGCGCGGATGTACGGCCGTGACATGCACCTCAATCTCGAAGTGGACCCCACGGTCCTCGGCGGGATCTCGGTGCGGGTCGGTGACGAGATCATCAACGGCACGATCGCGGAGCGTCTCGACGAGGCGCAGCGGCGCATCGCCGGCTGACAACGCCCGGCACAACTGAATTCGCAAGACCAGCGGCCCGGTTGGGTCGTGCAGAGATTGCAGAAGATTCCTGGGGGTCGGCCCCCAGACCCCCAAAGAAACTTCGGGCCCAACAAGGAGAGCAGGGAACCCAGATGGCGGAGCTCACGATCCGGCCGGAGGAGATCCGGGATGCGCTGGAGAACTTTGTCCAGTCGTACCAGCCGGACGCGGCCTCGCGCGAGGAGGTCGGCACGGTCAGCCTGGCCGGCGACGGTATCGCGAAGGTCGAGGGTCTTCCCTCGGCCATGGCGAACGAGCTGCTGAAGTTCGAGGACGGCACCCTCGGTCTCGCCCTCAACCTCGAGGAGCGCGAGATCGGTGCGATCGTCCTCGGCGAGTTCAACGGCATCGAGGAGGGTCAGCCGGTCACCCGCACCGGTGAGGTCCTCTCGGTCGGTGTCGGCGAGGGCTACCTGGGTCGCGTCGTCGACCCGCTCGGCAACCCGATCGACGGCCTCGGCGAGATCGCGACCGAGGGCCGCCGCGCCCTTGAACTGCAGGCCCCGGGCGTCATGGCCCGTAAGTCCGTGCACGAGCCCATGCAGACCGGCTACAAGGCCGTCGACGCGATGGTGCCGATCGGCCGCGGTCAGCGTCAGCTGATCATCGGCGACCGCCAGACGGGCAAGACCGCCCTGGCCGTCGACACGATCATCAACCAGCGCGACAACTGGCGTTCCGGCGACCCGAAGAAGCAGGTCCGCTGCATCTACGTCGCCATCGGCCAGAAGGGCTCGACCATCGCGTCCGTTCGCGGCGCCCTGGAAGAGGCCGGCGCGCTCGAGTACACGACGATCGTCGCCGCCCCGGCGTCCGACCCGGCCGGCTTCAAGTACCTCGCCCCGTACACCGGCTCGGCCATCGGCCAGCACTGGATGTACGACGGCAAGCACGTCCTCATCATCTTCGACGACCTCTCGAAGCAGGCCGACGCCTACCGCGCCGTGTCCCTGCTGCTGCGCCGCCCGCCGGGCCGTGAGGCCTACCCGGGTGACGTCTTCTACCTGCACTCGCGTCTGCTGGAGCGCTGCGCCAAGCTCTCCGACGACATGGGCGCCGGTTCGATGACGGGTCTGCCGATCGTCGAGACCAAGGCGAACGACGTGTCGGCGTTCATCCCGACCAACGTCATCTCCATCACCGACGGCCAGTGCTTCCTGGAGTCCGACCTGTTCAACGCCGGTCAGCGTCCGGCCCTGAACGTCGGTATCTCGGTCTCCCGTGTGGGTGGTTCCGCCCAGCACAAGGCCATGAAGCAGGTCTCCGGCCGTCTGCGTGTCGACCTCGCCCAGTACCGCGAGCTGGAGGCGTTCGCCGCCTTCGGTTCCGACCTGGACGCGGCCTCGAAGGCGCAGATGGAGCGCGGCAAGCGGATGGTGGAGCTGCTGAAGCAGGGCCAGTACCAGCCGATGCCCGTCGAGGAGCAGGTCGTCTCCGTCTGGGCCGGTACCACCGGCAAGATGGACGACGTCCCGGTCGCCGACATCCGTCGCTTCGAGTCCGAGCTGCTGGAGCACCTGCGCCGTGAGCGCAAGGAGCTTCTGACCAGCATCGCCGAGGGCGGCAAGATGTCGGACGACACCCTCCAGTCCGTCGCTGACGCCATCGCCGCGTTCAAGAAGCAGTTCGAGACCTCGGACGGCAAGCTTCTGGGCGAGGACGCTCCGGTCAGCACCGCCAAGTAGACGACGGAAGGGACCTGACTCATGGGAGCCCAGCTCCGGGTCTACAAGCGTCGCATCAAATCCGTCACCGCGACCAAGAAGATCACCAAGGCGATGGAGATGATCGCCGCCTCGCGCATCGTCAAGGCGCAGCGCCAGGTGGCGGCCTCCACGCCGTACGCGGCCGAGCTCACCCGTGCGGTGACCGCGGTGGCGACGGGGTCGACGACGAAGCACGCTCTGACCACCGAGGCGGAGAACCCGACCCGGGCCGCGATCCTGCTCATCACGAGCGACCGTGGTCTGGCCGGCGGATACTCCGCCAACGCCCTCAAGGCGGCGGAGCAGCTCACCGAGCGGCTCCGCGGCGAGGGCAAGGAGGTCGACGCCTACATCGTCGGCCGCAAGGGTGTGTCGTACTACGGCTTCCGTGAGCGCAAGGTCACGGAGTCGTGGACCGGCTTCACCGACAACCCGACATATGCGGACGCCAAGAAGGTCGCGGCCCCGCTGATCGCGGCGATCGAGAAGGACACGGCCGAGGGTGGTGTGGACGAGCTCCACATCGTCTTCACCGAGTTCGTCTCGATGCTGACGCAGACGCCGGTGCAGAACCGGCTGCTGCCCCTCAGCCTCGAGAAGGCTCAGCAGGAGACGGACACGAAGGGCGAGATCCTTCCGCTGTTCGACTTCGAGCCGTCGGCCGAGGACGTCCTCGACGCCCTGCTGCCGCGCTACGTCGAGAGCCGGATCTACAACGCGCTGCTCCAGGCGGCTGCCTCCAAGCACGCCGCCACCCGCCGCGCGATGAAGTCGGCGACCGACAACGCCGGAGAGCTCATCAAGAGCCTCTCCCGGCTTGCCAACGCGGCCCGCCAGGCCGAAATCACCCAGGAAATCAGCGAGATCGTCGGTGGCGCCAGCGCCCTGGCCGACGCGACCGCGGGGAGTGACAAGTAATGACGACCTCTGTTGAGACGGCCGTAGCCACGGGCCGCGTCGCCCGGGTCATCGGCCCGGTCGTCGACGTGGAGTTCCCCGTCGACGCGATGCCGGAGATCTACAACGCGCTGACCGTCCAGGTCGCCGACCCGGCCGAGGACGGCGCGCTCAAGACGCTGACCCTCGAGGTTGCCCAGCACCTGGGTGACGGCCTGGTCCGCGCGATCTCGATGCAGCCCACCGACGGTCTGGTCCGCCAGGCCCCGGTGACCGACACCGGCGACGGCATCACCGTCCCGGTCGGCGACTTCACCAAGGGCAAGGTGTTCAACACCCTCGGTGAGGTGCTGAACGTTCCCGAGGAGAACGCCAACATCGGCGAGCGGTGGCCCATTCACCGCAAGGCGCCCAACTTCGACCAGCTCGAGTCCAAGACCGAGATGTTCGAGACCGGCGTCAAGGTCATCGACCTGCTCACCCCGTACGTCAAGGGTGGAAAGATCGGTCTGTTCGGTGGTGCCGGTGTCGGCAAGACCGTGCTGATCCAGGAGATGATCTACCGCGTCGCCAACAACCACGACGGTGTGTCGGTGTTCGCGGGCGTCGGTGAGCGTACCCGTGAGGGCAACGACCTCATCGAGGAGATGTCGGAGTCCGGCGTCATCGACAAGACCGCGCTGGTCTTCGGTCAGATGGACGAGCCCCCGGGCACCCGTCTGCGCGTCGCCCTGGCCGGTCTGACCATGGCGGAGTACTTCCGCGATGTCCAGAAGCAGGACGTGCTCTTCTTCATCGACAACATCTTCCGGTACACCCAGGCCGGCTCTGAGGTGTCCACCCTGCTCGGCCGTATGCCGTCCGCGGTGGGTTACCAGCCGAACCTGGCCGACGAGATGGGTCTGCTGCAGGAGCGCATCACCTCGACGCGTGGTCACTCGATCACCTCGATGCAGGCGATCTACGTCCCCGCGGACGACCTGACCGACCCGGCCCCGGCCACCACCTTCGCCCACCTCGACGCGACGACGGTTCTCTCCCGTCCGATCTCCGAGAAGGGCATCTACCCGGCCGTGGACCCGCTGGACTCCACGTCCAGGATCCTGGACCCGCGCTACATCACGCAGGAGCACTACGACACCGCCACGCGTGTCAAGGGGATCCTGCAGAAGTACAAGGACCTCCAGGACATCATCGCGATTCTCGGTATCGACGAGCTGGGCGAGGAGGACAAGCTGGTTGTCCACCGTGCCCGTCGCGTGGAGCGCTTCCTGTCCCAGAACACCCACGTCGCCAAGCAGTTCACCGGCGTGGACGGCTCGGACGTGCCGCTCGACGAGTCGATCGCCGCGTTCAACGCGATCTGCAACGGTGAGTACGACCACTTCCCCGAGCAGGCGTTCTTCATGTGCGGTGGCATCGAGGACCTCAAGGCCAATGCCAAGGAGCTCGGCGTCTCCTGAGTCGGCCGACTCAGCCGTCGGGGGCGGGCGCGTCCCGCCCCCTTCGGCACACCGCTTGCTGTATCCCCCGGGGACGACCCCGGGACCCGGGCCGCGAGGCCCGGGGCGGGCCGGAGCGTTTCGGCGCTCCGGTCCCTACTAGACTTATGACCCAACACCCGGCTGAACCGCCGGGTGGTGACCCGAGGAGCCCACCTTGGCTGCTGAGCTGCACGTCGAGCTGGTCGCCGCGGACCGCAGTGTCTGGTCCGGCGAGGCCACCCTGGTCGTCGCGCGCACCACGTCCGGCGACATCGGCGTCATGCCCGGTCACCAGCCGCTTCTCGGTGTGCTGGAATCGGGCCCGGTGACCGTCCGTACGAGCGAGGGTGCAACCGTCGTCGCCGCTGTGCACGGTGGATTCATCTCGTTCGCGGACAACAAGCTGTCGCTGCTGGCGGAGATCGCCGAGCTGGCGGACGAGATCGACGTCCAGCGCGCCGAGCGTGCGCTGGAGCGCGCCAAGTCGGAGACGGACGCCGCCGCCGAGCGGCGCGCCGATGTCCGGCTGCGTGCGGTGGCGGTGCGCTAGCCGCACCCCGCGAATGGTTTGTCCCTCAGCCGCGGCCGGCCCGGATCTCCTCCGGGCCGTGCCGCGGCTGAGGCGATGCAGATGCATGTGATATTCGGTTACGGGACGAAGCGAGGAGGTCGGTGGAGATGTTCCTCGCTCTGCTTGTGAGCGGCTGCGTCGTGGGGCTGGTGGTGATCGGGCTCTTCGTCTTCGGGCTGCGCAGACGGCTGATCCAGCGTTCCGGGGGGACCTTCGACTGCAGCCTCCGGTGGGCCGTCCCGGAGGGACAGGACGCGTCCGGCAAGGGCTGGGTGTACGGGGTCGCCCGCTACAGCGGTGACCGGATCGGGTGGTTCCGGATCTTCTCGTACGCGCCCCGGCCCCGCCGTGTGCTCGAGCGCTCCGCGATCGAGGTGCTGGCCCGCCGCACTCCCGAGGGCGAGGAGGAGCTGGCGCTCCTGTCCGACGCCGTCGTCCTCGGCTGCGCACACCGCGGGACGCGCCTGGAGCTGGCGATGAGCGAGGACGCGCTGACCGGCTTCCTCGCCTGGCTGGAGGCGGCGCCACCCGGCCAGCGAGTCAATGTCGCGTAGCGGTGCATGACAAAGCCCGGGAGAGAACCTCTCCCGGGCTTCGTCCTCAGCGGGCGCGTGCGGTATCAGCGGGCCCGTGCTCTATCCGAGGCCGCTGTTGATCGCGCCGACCAGCTCTCCGTTCGTGGTGTCACCGCTGAACTCCCAGAAGAACGCGCCACCGAGTCCCTGGTTGTTCGCCCACGCCATCTTGGAGGTGACGGTCGCCGGGGTGTCGTAGCTCCACCAGTTGGTGCCGCAGTGGGCGTACGCGGTGCCCGCGATCGTCCCGGTGGCCGGGCAGCTGTTCTTGAGGACCTTGTAGTCCTCGATGCCCTGCTCGTACGTGCCGGCCGCCGGGCCGGTCGCCGTGCCACCCGGAGCGGACTGGGTCACGCCGGTCCAGCCGCGCCCGTAGAAGCCGATGCCCAGCAGCAGCTTCTTCGAGGGCACGCCCTTCGCCTTGAACTTGGCGATCGCCTCGGCCGAGTTGAAGCCGGCCTGCGGGATGCCCGAGTACGAGGTGAGCGGGGAGTGCGGGGCCGTCGGACCGTTCTTGGCCCAGGCGCCGAAGAAGTCGTACGTCATCACGTTGTACCAGTCGATGTACTGCGCGGCGCCGCCGTAGTCGGCAGCGTCGATCTTGCCGCCGGACGAGGCGTCCGCCGTGACGGCCGCGGTGACCAGGTTGTTCGCGCCGAACTCGGCGCGCATGGCCTGCATCATGTTCTTGAAGGCCGCGGGTCCGCTGGTGTCGCAGCTCAGACCGCAGGCGTTCGGGTACTCCCAGTCGAGGTCGATGCCGTCGAAGACATCGGCCCAGCGGGGGTCCTCGACCAGGTCGTAGCAGGACTGGGCGAAGGCGGCGGGGTTCGCCACGGCCTGACCGAAGCCGCCGGACCAGGTCCAGCCGCCGAACGACCACAGCACCTTGATGTGCGGGTACTTCGCCTTGAGCTTGCGCAACTGGTTGAAGTTGCCGCGCAGCGGCTGGTCCCAGGTGTCGGCGACGCCGTCGACGCTCTGGTCGGCGGTGTAGGCCTTGTCGTAGTCGGCGTAGGCGTCACCGATGGTGCACTTGCCGCCGCTGACGTTGCCGAAGGCGTAGTTGATGTGAGTGATCTTCGACGCGGAGCCGGAGGTCACCAGGTTCTTCACGTGGTAGTTGCGTCCGTAGACGCCCCATTCGGTGAAGTAGCCCAGCTTGACCTTGTCGCCCGGTCCCGGTCCGGGGTCCGTGTCGCCGCCGGTGGTGCGGACCGCCACGGCGCCGCTGACGGGGCCGGTCTGGTCGGCGGTGTCGCGTGCCTGGACCGTGTACGAGTAGTCGGTGCCGGCGGTCAGGCCCGTGTTGGTGTAGGTGGTGCCGGTGACGGTGGCCACCTTGGCGCCGTCGCGCAGGACGTCGTAGTTCTTGACGCCGTTGTCGTCGGCGGCCGCGCTCCAGGTGAGCTTGACCGAGGTGTCGGTGACGTCGGAGGCGGTGGGGGTGCCGGGGGCGGATGGCGCGTTGTCCCCGGGGACGCTGCCGCCGTCGCAGGAGGCGCCGTTGAGCTTGCAGCTGGAGGGCGAGCCGGGGCCGCTGCCGTTGAAGCCGAAGGAGACGGAGGCGCCGGGGGCGAGGGTGCCGTTCCAGCCGGTGTTCTTGGCGGTCCAGTGGTCACCTGAGCTGGTGACCGTGGCGTCCCAGGCCGAGGTGACGCGGGTGCCGGAGGGGAAGTCCCACTCGACGGTCCAGGAGTTGATCGTCGTGGTGCCGGTGTTCTTCACCGTCCACTTGCCCTCGAAGCCCGAACCCCAGTCCTGGGTCTTGGCATAGGTGGCGGTGGCGGAGGTGGCCGCCTGGGCGGGCGAGGCGAGGCCCACCATGGCGGCGAGGGGGAGCAGCAGCGCGGTCAGGCCCGCGGTGGCTCTGGATCTGAATCGGGTTCTCGTGCGGGGGGTTCGTTGCGCTTGGGTGCTCAACGATGCTCCTCGAGGTGAGTGCGGACATGTCAGGGGTGGTCCGTGCACTGGCGCGCTGCGGGGCTCACCGCAGCGTGCTCGGGAGATTAGGGTGGTCTGGACCAATCGTCAATAGGTCCAGACCAAAGCTGTCCCCTGGTGTCCGCTGGGGCGTCAGATGCCCAACTCCTGCGCCAGGACCGCCGCTTGCACCCTGCTGCGCAGCTCCAGCTTCCCCAGCAACCGGCTGACGTGCGTCTTCACCGTCGCCTCCGCCATCGACAGCCGCTGCGCGACCTCCGCGTTCGACAGTCCCTCCCCGAGGCACGAGAGAACCTCGCGCTCACGCCTCGTGAGGACCTCGAGGACCGCCGGATCCGGCGCGTCCGGAGACCGTACGGGCCTGGGCGCCGCGAACTCCGCGATCAGCCGTCGTGTGACGGCCGGAGCGATCAGCCCCTCCCCGCGTGCCACCGTGCGCACCGCTCGCAGCAGGTCGTGGGCGTCCGTGTTCTTCAGCAGAAAGCCCGAGGCCCCCGCCCGCAGTGCTCCGAAAACGTACTCGTCCAGGTCGAACGTGGTCAGCACCAGCACATCCGCGAGGCCTTCCGCCACCACCTGACGGGTGGCGGAGACGCCGTCCAGCCGCGGCATCTGCACGTCCATCAGCACCAGATCCGGACGCAGTTCGCGGGCCAGCCGGACCGCTTCCTCGCCGTCCCCGGCCTCCCCGACCACCTCGATCTCGGGGGCGCTGGCGAGGATCAGCACCAGGCCCGCCCGTACCGCGCTCTGGTCCTCCGCGACCAGGATCCGGATCCGGGGGGTGTGCGGGGTGTCCTGCGCGGCATCCGAGTGCACCGTCATGCCGAGGGCTCCTTGTCGTTCACCACGGGCAGCGCCGCCCGTACGCACCAGATCTTCTCGGGCCCGCCCGGCGGGCCCGCGGCCGGGCCGGCCGCGAACGACCCGTCCAGCAGCGCCACCCGCTCCTGCATCCCCACCAGCCCGGCGCCGGAGCCCGGGGCGCGCGGACCGGGACGCCGGCCGAACGGGCTGGTCACCGTCACCCGCAGCGCCCCGCCCACCCCGCCGGACACCTCGATCCGCACCTCGCCCGGCTCCGCGTGCTTGATCGCGTTGGTGAGCGATTCCTGCATGATGCGGTAGGCGGCGAGTTCCACGGGCGCGGGCAGCCGGCAGTCGTCGTCACGCGCGTCGTCGAGGGTGAACGTCAGCCCGCTCGCCGCGCCGTTCGTCCGGGCCTGCGCCACCAGCACGTCCAGACCCGCCAGTGCCGGGGCCGCCGCAGGCTCCGTGTCGCCGCTGCTGTCGCGCAGCAGCCCGATCAGCCGGCGCATCTCCGCGAGGCCTTCCACGCTGTTCTCGCGGATCACCGTCAGCGCCTGCTTCGTGGTCGCTGCGTCGTCGAGGGAGATCGCGGCCGTCGAGTGGATCGCGATCGCCGAGAGGTGATTGGCGACCATGTCGTGCAGCTCACGGGCCATCCGGGCACGCTCGGCCGCGATGGCCTGGGTGCGGTCCATCTCCGCAAGCAGCGCGGTCTGCTCAGCACGCAGCCTGGCCGCGATCGCCGCCTCGCGGTGGTTGCGCACGATGGCGCCGGTGGTGGCGGGGAAGAACGCGACGAGTGCGGTGACCACCCCGATCAGCAGCGCGATCGGATCCCGGAACCAGGCCAGGAACCCGATCGTCACCCCGATGGTGATCATCCCGGTGGTCACCGGGATACGCCGGGCGGAGGCGGGCGTGCCGTAGACCACGGCCGCGTACACGAGGTCCGCGAACATCAGCACCGTCGCGATGCTGCCGCGGGTGAGCTGGTCGGCGATCACGGCAACCGTGCCGACGAGCAGCGCGGTGCGCGGCATGGTCCGCCGGAGCAGTTCCAGGAACGCCGTCACCACGAGCGGCACCAGCGTCACCGGAGTCGGCAGCAGTGCGTGGTCGGGGCCCTGGCTGTGCAGCCCCAGCCCGTACAGCAGCAGGCCGCCGAGCAGACCGGCGACCGCCGCGAGGACGTCGTCGCGGTGGGGGCGGGGGAAGGTCACCCGTCCATCAAACACGGCGCCGCGGCCCGAGTGCCTCCGCGTACGGGATGAGCGTCTGTGACGACGATCAGTACACCCTCCCCCGGACTCCGTCCGGGGATCAAGGGCGGTGATGCGCCCCTCGTGGTGGAGGCGGGCGGCGCCCACGCCGAGCAGCGTGTTCAGCCCCCAGTCCACACCCAACGCGACTCGGCGGCCGGTGCGCTGAGCTTTCGGGACGGTGTGGGTGGGCGAGATCCGCCCGCACCTCGTTCCACACCTGCGCTGTGCGGTCGTCCGACGAGGCTGCACTACATCGAAGGATGCAGTGCCGGTTCGTCACCGGCGACGACGATTCGGCCCCCGGGGGCCGACACGCTGGAACCGTACGAAGGGAGAACAGTCGTGATCGTCGCGCTGATCGTGATCTGCGAGATCGGTTTCTGGGTGCTGCTCGCCGCGGGCCTCGCCGTCCGCTACCTGCTGAAGATGCCGAGGACCGGCGCAGCGCTGCTGCTGTGCGAACCACTGCTGGAGGTCGTGCTGCTCGTCGCCACCGCGATCGACCTCAAGAACGGCGCGGATCCGAGCTGGAAGCACGGCCTGGCCGCCGTCTACATCGGCTACACGGTCGGCCACGGCCATCGCACCGTCAAGTGGCTGGACGGCCATGCCGCGCACCGTTTCGGCGGCGCCCCGCCCCCGCCGAAGCCGCCGCGCCACGGCATGGCCCGCGCGGGGCACGAGGCCAAGATCTGGCTGGGCACTCTGGGGGCGGCGGCCGTCGCCACAGCACTGCTGCAGATCGCGATCTGGTATGTCGGCGACGACGGGCAGACCGCTTCGCTGCGGAGCTGGATGTACGCCGCCTGGCGCGCCGCCGGCATCCACGGCCTGATCGCGCTCTCGTACGCGATCTGGCCGAAGAAGGGTCCGGCGGAGGAGCCGGAACCGGAACCGGTCCGCGCGGAGCGTTAGCGCTCCCCGCCCGGCACCCACAGCACGTCTCCGACCTCCTTGTTCGCCACCCTGGCCAGAATGAACAGGAGGTCGGAGAGGCGGTTCAGATACGTCGCCGTCAGCGTGTTCATCGTCTCGCCGTGCACCTCCATGGCCGCCCAGGTCGAGCGCTCCGCCCGCCGCACGACCGTGCAGGCCTGGTGCAGCAGCGCGGCCCCCGGCGTACCGCCCGGAAGGATGAAGCTGCGCAGCTTCTCCAACTGCTCCAGAAAGTGGTCGCAGTCGGACTCCAGCTTGTCGATGTACGACTGCTCCACCCGCAGCGGCGGGTACTTCGGGTTCTCGACCACCGGCGTCGACAGGTCCGCGCCCACGTCGAACAGGTCGTTCTGCACGCGGACGAGGACCTTCACCACGGCCTCGTCGAGCTGCCCCAGGGCGATGGCCGTACCGATGACGGCATTGGCCTCGTTGGCGTCGGCGTACGCGGAGATGCGCAGATCGGTCTTGGCGGTCCGGCTCATGTCACCGAGAGCGGTGGTGCCCTGGTCGCCGGTACGGGTGTAGATACGCGTCAGATTGACCATGCTGCCAGCGTAGTTAAGCGCCGGCCCTGCGGAGGACACGTGTGCCGACCGTCACGGCCGGCGCCGCGAACCCGACGGCGACGAGCACGCCGTACAGCATCGTGGTGGTGGGGTACCCGCCGATGTACGCGTCCCGTACCGCGTCCACCGGACAGCGGAACGGCACCAGGCGCGAGAGCGCGTCGAGCCATCGCGGTGCGATGGCCACCGGCAGCATCGGACCGGACAGCAGCATCGGTGGCATGGCGAGCGCGTTGATCGCCGGTCCGAACTCCAGAGGGGTGCGCCGCGGAGGTCGACATGCTGCCGGACCTGGTGGCCGGTCAACTCTCCTGGAGCGCAGCACGGTCATGGGATGGTTCGGTAGGGAAGTGGTCAAGCAGTGCAAACCGGGGGAAGTGCCGCGCGAAGCCCTCGATCTCACCGACGAGATGGAGGGACCTGCCGGGGGAGAAGGCGCTCACCTATGCGGTCCGAGACGGCTGAGGGGCCGTCCCGGTGTGATGTCCGTCATCTGAGACGTGACGCGCATCTCTTCAGGGTCACAGAGGCACCTCACGGACGCTAATCTCCGCCAGAGAGCGCACATGTAAAGAGTCGTTAAGGACAGTCGTTAAGGAGTGCCGCAGTGGCCAGGAAGCTCGCTGTCATCGGGGCCGGACTCATGGGGTCCGGAATCGCGCAGGTCTCGGCCCAGGCGGGCTGGGACGTCGTCCTGCGTGACGTCACCGACGAGGCTCTGACCCGCGGCACGGACGGCATCAAGGCGTCCTACGACAAGTTCGTCTCCAAGGGGAAACTCGAAGCGGCCGACGCCGACGCCGCGTTGGCGCGCCTCACCACCACGACCGACCTGGACGCCGTCGCCGACGCCGACATCGTCGTCGAGGCGGTCTTCGAGAAGCTCGAGGTCAAGCACGAGATCTTCCGTACGCTCGACAAGCTCGTACGGGACGACGCCGTCCTCGCCTCCAACACCTCCGCCATCCCGATCACCAAGATCGCGGCCGTGACGGAGCGTCCGGAACGTGTCGTCGGCACGCACTTCTTCTCGCCCGTCCCGATGATGCAGCTCTGCGAGCTGGTGCGCGGCTACAAGACGAGCGACGAAACCCTCGCCACGGCACGCGAGTTCGCCGAGTCGGTCGGCAAGACCTGCATCGTCGTCAACCGCGACGTCGCCGGCTTCGTCACCACCCGTCTCATCTCCGCGCTCGTCGTCGAGGCGGCGAAGCTGTACGAGTCGGGTGTCGCGACCGCCGAGGACATCGACATCGCCTGCAAGCTCGGCTTCGGGCACGCCATGGGGCCGCTCGCCACCGCCGACCTGACGGGCGTGGACATCCTGCTGCACGCCACGAGCAACATCTACACGGAGTCCCAGGACGAGAAGTTCGCACCGCCGGAGCTGATGCGCCGGATGGTGGACGCCGGTGACATCGGCCGCAAGAGCGGGCAAGGCTTCTACAGGCACTGACGTCGGCACCGGCGTTATCGACCGGTTCGGCATCACCCACCGGGGTGAATTCGGTATCGGTTCGCTTACAAGTAGCAACCGCTCCGCCTACGCGGCAGTCAGTTGTTGCAAGACAGAGAAGAACAGTCAGTCGCACACAGCCGATACGGGGCCGGCACGGGGCACTGTAAGCACACTCGGGGAGCGCATATGCACATCAGGGGCGACCACGCCGAGCTGGTCGTCGGGGGCCGCCTCGACGTCCGCAGCGCGGCGGACGCCCGTACGGTCCTGCACTCGGCCGTCGACGACGGAGTCGGCGACCTGGTGCTCGACCTGACCCACCTCGACTCCTGGGACGCCACCGGGCTCGGGGTCATCATGGGCGCACACCGACGCGCCGGCAGATGCGGGCGCCGGCTGGTGCTCCGCGGCGTGCCGCCGCAGATGCAGCGACTGCTCGTGGCCACCCGGCTGCACCGCATCCTCGCCATCGAGGGAGGCCTCGCCGCGGAATCGCTTCCGCGCGTGTGACGCAGCGGTGTCCGTGGCCGTCTTGCACGGATGTGGCCCTGATGCACGGATGTCTGTGTCCGCGGCCGCGCGCAGCAGCGGTGAATCGTCCCGTCGGGTACGACCCGTGCACGAACGGGGCGAGCGGCGCAATCCTTCCGAGACCGTGACGTGAGGGACGGGCGGCACCCCGCAGGTTTCGCGATGCGGGGCGAGCGTCTAGGGTTCGATCGCCTGCCCTTTCGACGGACCCGTGAGGTGGGCTCCGGACCGAGGCGACAGGGCGTGCGGGAAGGCCGGGAGGGCACCTCACGCGGCTGTGCCACCAAGAGACAGTGATCTTGGCGGAGACAAGGCCGAGCGAACCGTATCTGGGGGCTTAGACCATGGACAACGACACTTTCGGCGAGGCCGCCGCCGGAAAGGCGCGACCGCCGCGCGACGCCATATCGGCGGACTTCGGGCCGTCCACGCCCTCGCCCGCGCGCACGGTCCGGCTCGTCTCCGGCGACCTCCTGCTCACCGTCAACCCCGTCGACGGCAGCGAGATCGAAGCCTGCCCGCCCGGACAGCAACCCGGCCGCCCGGCCCGGCGCAGCGCCGCGGAGCGCATCGAGCTCCAGCGCGCCGCGCAGCCGCCCGTACCTCCCGGCCCCGCCGCGCCCCGGCCTCCGTTGCTGGAACGCGACGAGGAACGTGAACGGCTGGTACGGCTCCTCGGCCGCGGACGCTCCGTCCGGCTCACCGGCTCCGCCGGCTCGGGCCGCAGCGCGCTGCTCGATGCCGTTGCCGCGGAGTGCGGCGACTTCGCACCCGACGGTGTCATACGCCTCAACGGCCACCTCCGTACGCCCGCGGAGCTGCTCCAGGAGCTGTTCACGGTCGTCTACGACGCTCCCGGCCACCGGCCCGACCGGAACGCCCTCGCCGGATTCGTCCGCGACATCGGAGCCATCGTCGTCCTCGACGACCTCGAATTCGGCGGTGCGTCCCTCGACGAGCTGCTCGACGCCGCACCCGAATGCGCCTTCCTCGTCGCCGCCACCCCGGACATCGCCGCGCCCACCGCCGACTCCCACCTCGAAGAGGTCTTCCTCGGCGGCCTCGGTCGCGCCGCCGCGCTCGATCTGCTCCAGCAGACCGTCGAGCGGCCGCTGACCGAGGAGGAGACCAACTGGGCGGGAGATCTCTGGTTCGAGTCCGAGGGCCTGCCGCTGCGCTTCGTCCAGGCGGCCGCTCTGCTGCGCCAGTGCGACGAGCTCCGCGCGGACCCGGAGGCCTTCGAGGAGTTCGCGCCCTTCGCGGCGGCGGGCGGCAAGGACGTACCCCTGCCGACGCTGGGGGAGGGGGCCGCGCCCGCATCTCTGCTCGCCTCCCGGCTCAGCGACTCCGCCCGCCAGACCCTGCGCTTCGCCGTCGCTCTCGGCGGCGAGGTCCCGAACCAGGCGCACCTGCCCGCCCTCGTCGGCGACACCCACGCCGACGCCTCGCTCGGCGAACTGATGGGCTGCGGGCTGCTCTCCCCGGCCGGCCCGCGCTACCGGCTGGCGCCCGGTGTGCTCGCGCAGCTCCGCGAGAAGGGCTATGACGAGGACGCCGTCGGCCGTGCCCACACCGCCGCGCAGCACTACACATGGTGGGCCGGGCACCCGTCCGTCACGCCCGAACGGGCCGTGGCGGAATCGGACGCTGTGCTCGCCGCGCTCAGCGCCCTCGTGCCGGGCCGCGAGGCCGGACACGCCAGCACCGCGGTCCTGCTCGCCCGCAGCGCCGCCCCCGCCTTCGCGGCCGGCCGCCGGTGGACGGCCTGGGAGCGCGCCCTGCGCGTCGGATCCGAGGCGGCCCGGATCTCGGGCGAGGTCGCGGAAGAGGCGTACTTCCACCACGAGTTGGGCGTCCTGGCCCTCTGCACCGGAAGCCTGGAGCGGGCCCGCGCCGAGCTCGAGGCGTCGATCGGCATGCGCGGCGCCCTCGCCGACAAGAACGGCACGGTCGCCGGACGCCGTGCCCTCGCCCTCGTCACCGACCGCGAGTCCGGCGTGGTCGCCCCCGTGGTGGAAGCGGGACCGGTGTCGCCGCCGAAGGGCGTACCGGCGCTGCCGCTGACGAAGCAGCTGCTGCGGAGCGGTTCCCCGGAATCGGCGTCCACCGCCGCCACGGTGGCGGGAGGGCAGGAGCCCTCGCCGGACGCCCCCGCCCGCCCGGCGGGCCGCCGTGCGGCCCTCCTCGGCAGTGCCCGCCGCAACCTCCTCGGCAGTGCCCGCCGCAACCTCCTCGGCGGTGCCCGCCGCAACCTCGTCGCCGCGGGCGCGGGCGCGCTGCTCGCCGCGGTCCTGGGCACGGTCGTCACGCTCGGCATGACCTCCGATCAGGAGGAGCCGGCCGACGACAACCTGCGCAACGGGCAGCCCGCGAACGAGGACGACGCCGGCGACGAGTGGACCTTCGACGATCCGGCGGCCGACACGACGGCCGACCCGGTCCAGGACAAGGACGACGACGAGAAGCAGAAGGCGCCGACGACACCGGGCGCGCCCCGTTCCTCGACGGACAACCCGGCGAAGCCGGGGGTACGGCCGGCGCCGAGCTCGTCGAGGCCGGGGAGTCCGTCGGACTCGGAGCCGCCGAAGCCGCCGACGCGGCCGACACCGTCGAAGTCCCCCTCGACCTCTTCGTCACCGTCGTCCTCAAGCCCGGACCCGACGCCGCCGAGCCCGCCCACGAGTCCGTCCTCCTCCCCTCCCGGGACCGATGGCCCGGAAGGCAGCGCTTCAGCGAGTGAGTCCAGCGAGGCATCCGTCACGAGCAGCGCCCCCGAGTCGTCGCCGTCGGTCATCTGAGACGCTGGGGTGGGTGGGGGTTGATTTCCCCCCACCCACCCCTTTCCTGAATCCCGACGGGACCTCGGGGCTGCCGCCCCGGCCCCCCACACGGCAGCTTCGCGCCCGAGCGGCACGGCGACGCTCCGAACAGGTGTCCCGCCGCGAGGCCGGCGCAGGACTGCCGACGCGCCGAGCGTGACCTCATGCTCCGCGGGGCCCAGCCCTGCGCCGCGCCCCGCGGGCCGAGCGCCGGGGCGGCCCTCAGGGGCACCCGTGGCTCAGAACAGGCGGAGTTTGTCGTCCTCGATGCCGCGCATCGCGTCGTAGTCGAGCACCACACACCCGATTCCGCGGTCCGTCGCGAGGACGCGGGCCTGCGGTTTGATCTCCTGCGCCGCGAAGACGCCCTTCACCGGGGCCAGGTGCGGGTCGCGGTTGAGGAGGTCAAGGTAGCGGGTGAGCTGTTCCACGCCGTCGATCTCGCCGCGGCGCTTGATCTCCACTGCCACCGTCGCGCCGTCGGCGTCCCGGCAGAGGATGTCCACCGGGCCGATGGCCGTGGGGTATTCGCGGCGGATCAGGCTGTATCCCTCGCCAAGTGTCTCGATCCGGTCGGCGAGCAGCTCCTGGAGGTGCGCTTCCACGCCGTCCTTGATGAGGCCGGGGTCCACGCCGAGCTCGTGGGACGAGTCGTGGAGGATTTCCTCCATCGTAATGATCAGTTTCTCGCCCGCTTTGTTCACGACGGTCCAGACGCTGTCGTCGCCTTCCTTCAACGTGCAGGGAGGGGACATCCAGTTCAGCGGTTTGTACGCCCTGTCGTCGGCGTGGATCGACACGCTGCCGTCCGCCTTGACCAGGATCAAACGGGGAGCGGAGGGCAGGTGGGCGGTGAGCCGGCCGGCGTAGTCCACGGAGCAGCGGGCGATGACAAGACGCATGGTCGGCAACGCTACTCGACACACGCCGCGCTGCGCGATTCGCCCCGGAAGCGCCCTTCGTTATTTGGCCGGTTGTGTTCCCAATCTCCTGGTGCGCTCAAGTCGGCGCACTTACCGTGGAAGCAGGAGGTTGTCGGCCGTGCACTCTGCGTCGCCGTACGGCATTGGTACGCCGCCGTTCGGTCCGCTTCCTCCTTCCCTGCCCGTAAGGCCCCGTTCTGCGGGGCCGCGAGAGGAGAACCCATGTCGCTCGACGTCTCACCGGTGCTGTTGGAACAGGCCGAGCGAGGCGAGGTCGACGAAGCAGCTTTCGTCGACTGCGTCCGGACCTCCCTGCCCTTCGCATGGGAGATGATCAGTTCTCTGGTGGCTCAGCTGAAGGTGGACGGCGGCGACTTCGCCGACAACCAGACGCCTCCGCCGGACGAGCAGGCACGTGGTCAGCTGCTGCGCGCGCTCGCGAGTGACGCGATTCGTGGTGCGCTTCAGCGGCACTTCGGAGTGCGTCTGGCATTCCAGAACTGCCACCGCGTCGCGGTGTTCCCGCTGGACTCCTCGGTCGACGAGCGGCTCGCCCGCTTCACCTCGATCCGGGGCCAGTTGCTCAATCAGTCGCCCGAACTGCGCGACTGCTGAAGCCTTCTGCTGCCGCTCCGCATCGCGGGAGGTGCAACTGATGTCGGAGCGGCGGCACCTGTCGGGACCCGTCTCGGACCATGGATCAGCCGAGCAGCGGCAGCACTTCGGTGCCCAGCCGCCGTACGTTCTCCTCGGTGGCGGCCAGATCGCCCGAGCCCTCCGCCAGCAGCGCGAAACGCGTGATACCGGTGCGCTCGGCGGTCGCCGCCAGCCTGTCCGCGGCCAGTTGCGGCGGCCCCACCGGGTGCAGGGAGCAGAGCAGCTCCGTGTACGCGACGGGGTCGCGCATGGCTCGGTGCCGTCCGTCGACCGTCACATGGGCGTCCAGGCCCTGCTTGAGCCAGGCCGGCATCGCCTTCACGAGGGTCTCCGTGGCCTCGTCGCGGCGGTCGGCGATCTGGGCGATGCCGGCGGACACATGCCCGGCGTCGGTGATCCTGTCGGGGCAGTGGCCCGCGGCGAGCGCATACGTACGCCACAGGGCGACGATGTCGGCCTTCTCCTCGTCGCCGCAGTGCATCCCCAGCAGCATCGGCAGCCCGCGCTCCGCCGCGAGCCGGACGCTCTTCGGGGACGTGCACGCGACGACGACCTCCGGGCCTCCCGGTGGTCCGTCGAGCAGCTCGTCGGGCCGGGGGACGACCGGCACCTCCCGGAAGGTGAACCGCTCGCCGTCCGCCCCGACCCGCTTCTCGCGCAGCCAACGCAGCAGCAGATCCAGGGATTCGGGGAAGCCCTGCTCGTACGCCGAGAGTCCCGCGCCGAACACCTCCAGGTCCACCCAGGGCCCGCCGCGCCCCACGCCGAGGGTGAACCGCCCACCGGACGTGAGATGCAGCAGCGCGGCCTGCTCGCCCAGCGCCACGGGATGCGCGCTCGGCAGGACGCTCACCGCCGTGCCGACGCGGATCCTGCGGGTGCGGCCCAGCAGCAGCGCCGCGAGCGTCACCGCGGACGGGCATACCCCGTACGGCACGAAGTGGTGCTCGGCCAGCCAGACGGCGTCGAGGCCCGAGGCCTCCGCGACTTCGGCAGAGCGCACCGCGCGGTGCAGTGCCTCCCCCGGCCCCTGGCCCGGAAACTGGGCTGCCAGTACGAAAGTTCCAACGCGCATCGCCTTCTGCCTCCTTGCGGCCGACGCGTCACTCCCCCTACCGGCAACAACGCTTGACACGTGCCAAAGGCACGGCCGAGCGCGAAGTTGTTGCGATTTTCCGGTAACTGGCCCTGATGCGTGACGCGGTTCCCGGCCAAGGGGACGAGTGCCCGGACTTGCGGCCCTTACGCTGGAAGGGCAACTGTCCGGACTTGCCCCATGAGGTGTCACGTGTCTCCGCGCCGCAACCGCCCCCGTGGCGGCGAGAAGCCGACCGAGCGAGCAGGCGAAGCCGCCGACCGGTACGGCGGCTTCGGACGCAGCGAGTCCTGGCAGGGCGAAGAGTGGTCGGTGCGCCACGTGGCCGGTGCAAGTGCTGCCGGCAAGAGGTACCGCTGCCCCGGGTGCGACCAGGAGATTCCCTCCGGCATGCCGCACGTGGTGGCATGGCCCGAGCACGGCGGGGTCGAGGACCGGCGCCACTGGCACCGGGCGTGCTGGAACGCGAAGGACCGCCGCACCTCGAAGGTGCAGCGGTCCAGGAACGCGCCCCGGTACTGAGGCGAGGGCGGTCAGACGTCGCGGCTGCTCATCGTCGCGTACGCCCCGCCGAGGGCCGCGAGCGAGAGCCCGAGCATGATCCACACGGATGTCCAGCCGAGCGGGCCGGACCCCCCTCCCGTGGCCTCGCCGTAGATGCCGATGAGCTGGCTCGGGATCGAGTAGGTGAAGAGGAAGTCGCGCACGCCGGACATGGAGTCGAACCCCAGCATGAAGAAGCCGGCCACCATGGGCATCAGCATCAGACCGAGCATGAGCGTGATCGCCCCGGCCGAGTGCCTGATCACCGCGCCGACCCCCAGGGCCAGCAGCCCGAGCGAGGCGATGTAGAGGCCCACGCCGACGGTTGCGCGCAACCACTCGTCACCCGTCGGCTCGCCTGCCTCCACCATCGCGTTCTGCATGACCGCCACGAGCCCGGCCGTCACGGTCGTGATGGCGAAGACCAGCAGGAAGAACACGGTCGCCTTGGCGGCCAGCACCCGGCCCCGGCTCGGGCAGGCCGTCAGCGTCGTGCGGATCATGCCGGTGCCGTACTCGGAGGAGATGGTGAGCACGCCCAGCGTCATCACGCAGACGGAGCCGGGCAGTATGCCGAAGAAGCCCATACCGAGCACGGACTCCTCGCCCAGTTCGGCCGATTCCCCCGCTGCGGAGACGAGCGCCGCGATGGCGAGGCCGAGACCGATCACGAGCACGATCATCACGCTCAGCGTCCACATCGTGGAGCGCACGGAGCGGATCTTCGTCCACTCGGAGGCGAGCGCGTCGCCGAAGTGGGCCCCGCGCACCGGGATCGGGGAGGCGTACGAACCGGGCTGCTGGTAGGGGGTGCTCATCGTGCGTCCTCGGGCTTGGTCAGGTCGGCGGGGGCGGCGGCCGGGGGAGCGGCGGGGGCATCCGGAGCGGAGGGCGCCGCGGGCGCCGCGTACGGGTTCTGGCCGGGCTGGGGCGGCGGCGGGGCGTAGAAGCCCTGCTGCGGCACATCGGGGATGTGCGGCTGCGGCGGGACGTGTCCCATCGGCGGCTGCTGCATCAGCCCCGACTTCTCGTCCGCGGTGGAGCGGTAGTCCACCGCGCCCTGCGTCATCCGCATGTACGCCTCCTCCAGAGAGGCCTGGTGCGGCGACAGCTCCCACAGCCGGACGTCCGCCTCGTGCGCGACGTCGCTGATGCGCGGCAGCGGCAGTCCGGTCACGCGCAGCGCGCCGTCGGGCTCGGACAGCACCTGGCCGCCCGCCTCCGCCAGTGCGGAGACGAGCTTCTCGCGCTGCTGCGGCTCGGTCTGCGGCGTCCGGACCCGGGCGAAGTCCGCCGAGTTGTGCGAGATGAAGTCCTTCACGCTCATGTCGGCCATGAGCTGGCCGCGGCCGATCACGATCAGGTGGTCGGCGGTCAGCGCCATCTCGCTCATCAGGTGCGAGGAGACGAAGACCGTCCGGCCCTCGGATGCCAGCTGCTTCATGAGGTTGCGGACCCAGAGGATCCCCTCGGGGTCGAGGCCGTTGACCGGCTCGTCGAAGAGCAGCACCTTCGGGTCACCCAGCAGCGCGGCGGCGATGCCGAGCCGCTGCCCCATCCCGAGTGAGAAGCCCTTGGACCGCTTGCGGGCGACTTCGTGCAGGCCGACGACTCCGAGCACCTCGTCGACCCGGCGCGCCGGGATGCCGGAGAGCTGCGCCAGCGACAGCAGATGGTTGCGGGCGCTGCGTCCGCCGTGCACGGCCTTGGCATCGAGCAGGGCGCCGACCTGGCGGGGCGCGTTCGGCAGCTGCCGGTAGGGGCGGCCGTCGATCGTCACCTGACCCGACGTCGGACGGTCCAGGCCGAGGATCATGCGCATCGTGGTGGACTTGCCGGCGCCGTTGGGGCCGAGGAAGCCGGTCACGGCACCCGGCCGCACCTGGAAGGAAAGGTTGTACACGGCCGTCTTGGCGCCGTAGCGCTTCGTCAGGCCGACTGCCTCGATCATTCTCCAGCCCCATCGACTTTCGGGTCGTCGGGGCACAGGCGGTGCAGCCGTACGCCCCCGTAAGTCCTAGGAGGATAACCGGGGGACGGCGGTTGCGGCCAAGGCGTAACGATGGGGCCTCGGTCACGGCCGGCCGTGACCGGCCCGTCGGACGCGGTCCCGGCTGCGCGCCGGGATTGCCGTGAAGAGCGCCGCAGAGGCCTTGGGGGCGCGGCATTTGATTGTTCTCCGATCCATGGGTACGTTGATGATCAGCCGGGTGCTGACCACACCCCGCGAGTCCAGGGGGAAATTCTCAGCCGTGCGGACGCTTCCGCACGGCGTTCTTTGTGCGTACCGCTCTGTGCGGGTGCCGCATGTCGAATTCGTGGTTCGCCTCATCCGTCCGCGACGGATGCGCAGGCCTGCCCGAGAAAGCCTCATGGGCGGATCGATCCGCAGAAGCGCTCCGCTTCGTTCTGAGAAGGAATCCGGCTGCCTTGAAGCCTACGTTCAAAATATCCACGGGGACCCTCGCTCTCGCGCTTTCCACTTCGCTGCTGGCCGCCGCGACCCCCGCGGTCGCCGCGGACTCCCCCGCGCCGTCGCACGCCGCGGCCGCCGTCGTCGAAAGGGCCACCGGCACCGGCGATCTGGCCGGCCGCCCCTCCGATGAGTCGGGGGGCGCCTTCAGGACCGCCGTTCCGGTGGGCGAGGGCGGCTCCGTCACCGTCGCCGCGCCCGGCAAGGCCAATGGTTCTGTCGAGGTCCGCGGCCCCGAGGGCAGCACGCTCGGCCTCGGCCTGCCCGTCACCGAGAGCGTCTCCGGTGTCCTGGCCGGCAGTGGAACCGTCGTCTACCCGGATGCCGCCGTGGCCACGGATGTCGCGGTGCAGGCCACGAACACCGGCGCCGTACGCGCTCTGGTGACTCTCAAGGACCGGACGGCCTCGACCACGCAGCGCTTCGACCTGGACCTGCCCGACGGAGCAGAGCTCGTCCCGGACGGCGAGGGCGGCTTCCAGATCGTGCAGGGCGGCGAGGGGGAAGACGGCGGACGTGCCATCGGCGCCATCGACGCCCCGTGGGCCAAGGATGCCCGGGGTGAATCCGTTCCCACGCATTACACACTCGACGGCGACACCCTGGTGCAGACCGTCGAAACCGATGATTCGACCGCCTTTCCCGTGGTCGCGGACCCCCGGATCTCCATGGGATGGGGTGTTTACATCAGCATGTGGGGGCGGGAGCTGAAAATCATCGCTCCCATGGTCGGATTCGGCGTGGAAGTCGGCCTCGCCTACATCTGCGGAAAGGCACGTCTGCTTCTTGGCACCGTCTGTGGTCTGGCTGTCGGTGGAAAGGTCTTCTTCCCGACTCTTGAAGCTTCCAAGAAGCTGAAGGACAAGACCTGCTACCAGAACAAGTTCGGTTCGAAGCGCAAGACATGGACCGTGGTGAACGCCAAGCAGTGCAAGTGACGTCCGTACACGGGTGGCAGGTGACGGTGGGGCCGGGGGACACTCACCGGCCCCACCGTCACCAGCGCCCTACGCGTCGCGCTTCTTCAGCACCAGGTAGCCGCCCAGCAGCGCCGCCACCACCCACAGCAGCATGATGCCGAGACCGCCCCACGGACCGTACGGGGACTCGCCGCTGTTCATGGCGTTGGGAACGACCTGCATGATCTTCGAGCCGGCCTGGTCCGGGAAGTAGCGCGCGACGTCCTTCGCGCCGGGAACCGCGGAGAGGATCTGCGAGACCAGGAAGAAGAACGGCATCAGGATGCCGAGCGACAGCATCGAGCTGCGCAGCATCGCGGCAACGCCCATCGAGAAGATCGCGATGAGGCCCATGTAGAGCCCGCCGCCGACCACGGCCCGCAGGACGTTCTCCTCGCCGATCGTCGTGCGGTGCTCGCCGAGCAGCGCCTGGCCGAGGAAGAAGGTGAGGAAGCTGGTCGCCATCCCGACCACCAGCGCCAGCAGCCCCGCCACCGCGATCTTGCTGAAGAGGAAGGTCGCGCGCTGCGGCACCGCGGCGAGTGAGGTGCGGATCATGCCGGAGCTGTACTCGGTGCCGACGACGAGAACACCGAAGACGACCATCGCCAGCTGCCCGAGCACCATCCCGGAGAAGCTGATGAGTGTCGGGTCGAAGGTCAGCCGCTCGGCGTCGGGCAGATCGCCGAACGTCGCGTTCATCAGCGCGCACAGCGCGGCGCTCATCGCGACCGTCACGGCGAGCGCGCTGATCAGGGTCCAGCGCGTCGAGGAGACCGTACGGATCTTGGTCCACTCGGACCGGAGAACGGCGGGTACGGATGCCATCGGTCAGGCTCCCTTGTCGCGCGGGGCCCACTGCGGGGCGTCGTGGCCGGACTGCGGGGCGCCCCCGCCGGGCGGTGGGGCGGCCACGCCGGGCGGTGGGGCCTGCGGTGGCGCGGCCTGGTCCGTGGAGTGCGCGTGGTACTCCACGGCACCGGCGGTCATCTGCATGAACGCCTCCTCGAGCGAGGCGCGTTGGGAGCTGAGCTCGTGCAGCACGATCCGGTGCTCCGCGGCCAGCTCGCCGAGCTGCTCCGTCGTCGCGCCGTCGACCTCCAGGGTGCCGCTGCCGGTCTCGACGGGCGTCATGCCCGCCCCGTGCAGCACATCGCGCAGCTGTTCCTGCTGGGGCGAGCGCAGCCGCACGTAACTGCGGGAGTTCTGCTGGATGAAATCGGCCATCGACGTGTCGGCAAGCAGCTTCCCCTGGCCGATAACAATCAAGTGTTCGGCGGTCAGAGCCATTTCGCTCATCAGATGGGACGAGACGAAGATCGTTCTTCCCTGTTGGGCGAGGGTCTTCATCAGATTGCGGATCCAGTGAATTCCCTCGGGGTCCAGACCATTGACGGGCTCGTCGAACATCAGGATCTCCGGATCGCCGAGCAGCGCCGACGCGATTCCCAGTCGCTGCCCCATGCCCATCGAGAAACCCTTGGACTTCTTCCTCGCCACCGCCGTCAGCCCCACCACGTCGAGGACTTCGGCGACCCGGTGCTCCGGGATGCGGTTCGCCTGGGCGAGGCAGAGAAGGTTGTTGTACGCGCTGCGGCCGCCGTGCATCGCCTTGGCGTCCAGCAGCGCGCCGATGTACTTCAGCGGCTCGTCCAGATCGCGGTAGTGCCTGCCGTCGATCCTGACCGTGCCGCTGGTGGGATTGTCGAGATCGAGCATCATCCGCATCGTCGTCGACTTGCCCGCCCCGTTGGGGCCGAGGAAGCCGGTCACCACACCAGGGCGGACCTTGAAGGAGAGCTGGTCGACGGCGACCTTGCGGCCGAAGTGTTTGGTGAGGCCCTCAAGCTCGATCATGCGTTCACGCTACGGGTGGCCACAGGCGCCCGCCACCGGGTTTACCCAAGGAAAAGTGTCGGTTCCGCATCGGGACGACACCCGGGCACCGGCAGGGTGACAACGCACTGGTGCCCGGTGCCTGAAAGGCACCGGGCACCGGGGGACCGATGTCCGAGGAGGCGTCAGCGGGACTGCTGGGCCGGGACTCCGCGGGAGATCGGCTCGTCGTCGGCGGGCGTGCCCGCCGCTGCCACCGCGGCACCGGTCAGCGTCGCCAGCATCTCGCGGACGTTGGTCAGCTGGGCGTTGATCGAGTCGCGGCGGTTGGTGAGCGCCGCCAGCTCGCGCTCCGATTCGCTGCGGATGCGGTCGGCCTTCGCGGTCGCGTCGGCGACGATGTCCTCCGCCTGGCGCTGCGCGGTCTCCACCGTCTGACGGGCACGGCGCTCCGCGTCCGTACGCAGCTTCTCGGCCTCGAGGCGCAGCTGCTCGGCGCGGTGCTCGATCTCCGCCAGGCGCTTCTCCGCCTTCGCCTGACGCGAAGCCAGGTCCCGCTCCGACTGCTCGCGGCGCTTGGCCAGGTTGGTCTCGAAGTCCGCGGCGGCCTGGGCGGCCTTGGCGCGGGTCTCCTCGAAGAGTGCGTCCGCCTCCTCACGCTTGGACTGCGCGTCCTTCTGCGCCTCGCTGCGCAGCGCCTGGGCCTCGCCCTGGGCCTTCTCGACGATACGGACGCCCTCGTCCTCGGCCTTGGCCTTGCGCTCCGCAGCGAACGACTCGGCGTCGTTGCGGACCTGCTGGGCGGCGGACTCGGCGAGCTCACGGTGCTGCTCGGCCGCGCGACGGGCCTCTTCGCGCAGGTCCTTCGCTTCCTCCTCGGCGAGACGGAGGATCTTCTCGACGCGTGCACCAAGGCCGGCGTACGACGGCTCCGCGTCGTTGACCTGGGCCTGGGCGTTCTGCGTCTCGAGGTGGAGCTCCTCGATGCGCTTTTCCAGAGCAGTGATTCGGGCCAGAGCACTATCACGGTCGGCGACGAGTTTGGTAATGCGGTCATCCACCTGACCGCGGTCGTAACCACGCCGCACGAGCTCGAAGCCGAAGGGGGAGGAAGTGTCGCTCATGGGGTTCCTGTCGAATGAGACCGGTGAGGTGTTAGAGGGAATCCTAGGGGCCGAAGCGGCGTGTCATCGAGCGGATGCCCGTTTGATCTGGAGAATGTCCAACCTTTTGAGTGGCTAGCCGTCGGAGGACTTGCCACTCGAACGTGTAACACCTGCTGACGCCCCGGCCTTGACACCCCCGGTGGAGCCGTTGTTGCCGGAGTTCTTGCCTCCGGCAGGTGCCTCGAACGACTCCAAGGCCTCGAGCACGTCCTGGACACGGGAAATCTCCGCCTGGATGTCCTCGCGCCTGCGCACCAGCACATCGAGCTCCCGCTGGCCCTCGTCGACCGTGCGCCCGGCCTCCTGGTCGGCCTCCGCCTTCGCGCGCTCCCCCTCGCGGATCAGCTCGGCCTTCTTCTGCTCGGCCTCCTTCAGGAGACCCTCCGCCTTCTTCACGGCGGCGATCCTGACCTTGCTCGCTTCCGAGTTGGCCTCCGACAGCAGCTCCTTGGCCTTCGCCGCAGCCTCTGCCCGCTGCTCTTCCGCCGCCTTGACCAGGGAGTCGACCCGCTCGCCGGCGGTCTTCATCTGCTCCGCCGTCTCCCGGCGCGCCCGCTCGTGGAGTTCCTCGACCTCGCTCTCGACCCGGGCCCGCAGCTCCTCGCCGCGCTCCCTTATGGCCGTCGCGTCCCTGCGCGCACCGATGAGCAGCTCGTCGGCATCCGTACGGGCTTTCTCCACCAGCGAGTTGCCCTCGACCGCGGCCTCCGCGACCAGCCGCTCCGCCTCCTTGCGGGCGGCGCCCACCATCGTGTCCGCCTGCTCCTCGGCCTCGGTGGCGGCGCGCAGCGCCTCCTCCTGGGCCTTGGCGACGAGCTGGTCGGCCTGCTCCGCGGCGTCCGCGCGACGCTTGGCGGCCGCCTCGCGCGCCTCGTCGAGCAGCCGGTCGGCCTCCGCGCGGGCCTCGGACCGCAGCTGCTCGGCCGCCGTCTCGGTCTCCGCCCGGTGCCGCTCGGCCTCCGCCCGGATGCGCTCGGCCGCCTGCTGCGCGGAGCCCACCGTCTCCGCGGCTTCGGCACGCAGCCGTTCGGCGTCGCTGTTGGCCTCCGTCCGCAGTCGCTCCGCGTGCGCGGCCGCCTCCGCCGCGATCCGCTCGGCCTCGCTCGTCGCTTCGCCGATCAGCTGGTCGGCCTGGGCCGCGGCGTCGGCACGCCGCTTGTCCGCGGCCTGGCGAGCCTCGTCCAGCACCTGCTCGCGGTCGGCACGTACGGCCGCCCGCATCTGCTCGATCTCGGCCTCGCCGTCCACCTTGATCTGCTCGGCCTCGGTGAGCAGCCGCGTCGCGTCGGCGTCCGCCGATGCGCGCAGCTCGGCCGCCTCGGTGCGCAGCCGCTCGCTCTCGCTCGTGGCCTCACCCATCAGCAGGTCCGCCTGCGTGGCCGCCTCCGAACGGATCCGGTTGGCGTCGTCGCGCGCCTCGGCGCGGGTCCGTGAGGCGTCCTGCTCGGCGGACGCGACGGCGTCCGACGCCTCCGTGCGCATCCGCTGCACGTACTCGGCGGTGTCCGCCCGCAGCCGGTCCGCCTCGTCGATCGCCTCTGCGACGGTCCGCTCGGCGAGCGACTGCGCGGCTTCCGTCTCCTCCTGGGCCCTGGCCCGCAGCCGGCCGACGTCCTCCGCGGCCCGCTCCCGCTCCGCGTACGCGTCGGCGCGGACCCGGTCCGCCTCCTCCTGCGCCTCGGTCCTGGTGCGCTCCGCCGAGTGCTCCGCGGCGCTGCGCAGTCCGGCGATCTCCTGCTCGGCCTGCTCCTGCAGACCCGTGACGGAGTCCCGGACCTGCTGGGCGGTCTGCTCGGCGGTGGACACCATCTCTGTGGCGCGGCGGTCGGCCTCCTCGACCAGCCGCTGCGCCTCGGTCTGCGCCTCCTCGACCCGCTTGCGGGCCGAGGCGAGCAGCTCCTCACTCTGCTCGCGCGCCCGCTCGCGCTCCTGGCCGGCCTCGGTGCGCGCGGAGTCGAGGGTCTCCTCCGCCTCCCGGCGGCGGCGGACCGCCTCCTCCTGAGCGGCGGCCAGCGCCTCCGCGGCCTCCGCACCCACGCGTTCCGCCGCGGCCGTCGCCTCGGCCCGTACCCGGTCGGCGGTCTCCTGGGCCTCGTTCCTGAGCCGCTCGGCCTCCGTGGCCGCATCGCTGTGCAGCCGTACGGCGGCGGCCTCCGCCTCCGCGCGGGTCGCCGACGCGTCGGCGGCGGCCTCGTCCCGCAGCCGGTCCGCCTCCTGCTCGGCCTGCTCCTGGAGCGCGCGCAGCCGCTCGCCGGCCTCGCCGCGCAGCCGCTCGGTCTCCTCCGCCGCCTCGCGACGGATCCGCTCGCCCTCCGCGCGTGCCTCGGCCAGACCCTCGTCCGCAGCGGCGAGGCGGGTCTCCGCCTCGGTGTGAAGACGGGTCAGCTCGTCCGCGGCCTCGGCCTGGCGTGCCGCTATGCCGCGCTCGGTCTCCTCGCGGAGTTCGGCCGCGGCCGCCTCGGCGGCCGCGGCTACACTCTCGGCCTGCTCCTCGGCCTCCGCGCGCAGCCGGTCGGCCTCCGCGCGGGTGCGCTCCAGCGTCTCCTCGGCCTGCTTGCGCAGGGTCGTGGCGCGCTCTATGGCCTCCGTGCGGACCTTCTCGCTGTCGGCGGTGGCCTTCGACCGCAGCTCGTCGGCGTCGGTGCGCGCCTTGGTGAGCAGTTCCTCCGCGGTGCGCGCCGCTTCCTCGATCTGCTGGACGGCCTCGCGGCGCGCCTCGCCGCGGATCCGCTCGCCCTCGGCGACCGCCTCCGCGCGCAACTGTTCGGCCTCGCCGCGCAGCCGGCGCGCCTCCTCCTGCAGTTCGACCGTCTTGGCGCGGTACTCCTTGGTGTCGTCCTTGGCCGCGCCCTTGAGCTGGTCGGCCTGCTCGGCGGCCTCGCCGCGCAGCCGGTCCGCCTCTGCCTCGGCCTCGCGCCTGATCCGCTCGGCCTCCTCGCTCGCCGCGCGCGTGGTGGCCTTGGCGTCCTCCGACGCCTTGGTCAGCACCTCTTCCGCGGTACGGGCGGCCTTCGCGAGCGCCGCCGCCGAGTCCTCCGCGGCAGCCGTACGCGCCTTCTCCGTCGCGGCCTCGACGAGCTTCTCCGTCTCGGCGCGGGCGTCCGCGAGCGCCTGCTCGGCTTCCGCCTTGAGCGTCTCGGACTCCTTGGTCGCCTCCGCGACCAGCCGGGCGATCTCCGCCTTGGCCGTACGGGTGCGCTGCTCGTTGACCGACTCGGCCGACGACAGCTGCTTGGCGGCCGACTCCTTCGCCTCGGTGAGCAGCTTCTCCGCCTCCGCGCGGGCCTCGCGCAGCTTCTCCTCGGCCTCCTGCATCCGCTGCTGGGCGGCGCGACTGAGCTCCGCGGCCTGCTGGCGGGCCTGGTCGGACTCGGCAGAGGTGGAGGAACGCAGCTGCTCCGCGTGAGTGGTCGCCTCCTGCGCCTGGCTGGAGGCGGCGTTCAGCAGCCGCTCGGCGTCCTTGCGGGCGCGCAGCAGGATCGCTTCGGCCTCGGCACGGGTGGTTTCCGCCTCGCTGCCGAGCCGCCTGCGGGCCTCCTCGGCGATCCGGGCGGCCTCCGCGCGGGCGGCGGCGAGGGACTGCTCGGCCTCGGCGCGGGACTCGTCCAGCAGCCGCTGGGCCTGCGACTCGGTACGGGCACGCAGCTGCTCGGCCCAGGCGACGTTCTCGTTGACGTGCGACTCGACGGTCTGGCGGCGCTCCGCGAGCTCCTGGTCGAGGCGCTGCCTGCGCTGGACGGCCTCCGTGTGCAGCTCGGCCTGGAGCCTGGCCTGGTGCTCCGCGTGCTCCTGAAGGATGCGCTGCGTCTGTGCCCGGGCCTCGCGGAGCTCACGCTCGGCGTCCTGGCGCAGCTGGTCCGCCTGGATCTGGGCGTTACGGAGCAACTGCTCGGCCTGGTAGCCGATGTCGGCGCTGTCGTAGGCAGGACGGGAGGCGAGATTGCGGCGGGCCTCGTGGAGCTTGGCGCGCAATACCTCGACCTGGTAGCCGAGGTCCTCGGCATGCTGGACGGCCTTCTCCCGCGCTTTCTTCAGCCGATCCATCTCGGCCTCGAAGCGCGAAAGGTGGTCGTCGTCAGCTCGGTGGCTCTCCTGGCGTTCGTAGCCCCGCACTGCGCGGTCCCATCCGTCCCCTGGTCGCAACTGTCTCCAAACGAGCACCGTTCGCCGGCGAACGGCCCCCCGGGGAATGGTGACAGATCAACGACGGAGACGCGGCACGGCCCCGACCCGGCCCCGGCCCGGAACGGCCCACTCTACCGGGCCGGGAATCCTCGGGTCAGTGGTCCGTTGCAGAGGTGACGAGTTCGGTGAGTACGCCGTGGCAGTCCTTGGGGTGGAGGAAGGTGATGCGGGAGCCCATCGAACCGATACGCGGTTCGTCGTACAGGACGCGGACGCCCTTGCCGCGGATGTCCTGCGCGTCCGCGTCCACGTCGGCGGTGCCGAAGGCGATGTGGTGGACGCCCTCACCGTTCTTGGCCAGCCACTTTCCCACCGCGGAGTCCTCGCGGGTGGGCTCCAGGAGCTGGAGGTAGGAGGCGCCGCCGTCGGACGTCTCATTGATCTTGAGCATGGCTTCCCGTACTCCCTGCTCCTCGTTGACCTCGGAGTGGAACACCTCGAAGCCGTACGTGGCCCGGTAGAACTCGACAGTCTTGTCGAGGTCGAAGCAGGCGATCCCGATGTGGTCGATTCGCGTCAGCATTCGACCAGTGCAGCGCCTGAAGGGTGGTTACGCAACGTGCGCGCGATCACACCGGTCGGCCGGTGACCCGGAGCCGTACCGCTCAGTACATTTGAGTAAACCCTCGTTCACTCCTCAGCTGCGGCTGAAAGGGGATCGTCCTCATGTCAGGAACGACCGGTAACACCTCCGTGATCGTCGCGGGCGCTCGCACGCCCATGGGCCGCCTGCTCGGCTCGCTCAAGTCCTTCTCCGGCGCCGACCTCGGCGGCTTCGCCATCAAGGCCGCGCTCGACCGGGCCGGGATCGGCGGCGATCAGGTGCAGTACGTGATCATGGGCCAGGTGCTCCAGGCCGGGGCGGGGCAGATCCCGGCGCGCCAGGCCGCGGTCAAGGGCGGCATCCCGATGAACGTCCCCGCGCTCACCATCAACAAGGTCTGCCTGTCCGGCCTCGACGCCATCGCGCTCGCCGACCAGCTGATCCGCGCCGGCGAGTTCGACATCGTCGTCGCCGGCGGCCAGGAGTCCATGACCAACGCGCCGCACCTGCTGCCGAAGTCGCGCGAGGGCTACAAGTACGGCGCCGTCGAGATGCTCGACGCCATGGCGCACGACGGCCTGACCGACTCCTTCGAGAACGTCGCCATGGGCGAGTCGACGGAGAGGCACAACACCCGTCTCGGCATCCCGCGCGACGTCCAGGACGAGATCGCCGCGCTGTCCCACCAGCGGGCCGCGGCCGCGCAGAAGAACGGCCTCTTCGAGGCGGAGATCACGCCCGTCGAGATCCCGCAGCGCAAGGGCGACCCGATCCTCTTCTCGAAGGACGAGGGCATCCGGGCCGAGACGACCGTCGAGTCGCTCGGCAAGCTGCGTCCCGCGTTCTCCAAGGACGGCACGATCACCGCCGGCACCTCCTCGCAGATCTCGGACGGCGCCGCCGCCGTGGTCGTGATGAGCAAGGCCAAGGCCGAGGAGCTGGGCCTCGAGTGGATCGCCGAGATCGGCGCCCACGGCAATGTGGCCGGACCGGACAACTCGCTGCAGTCGCAGCCGTCCAACGCCGTACAGCACGCCCTGAAGAAGGAGGGCCTCGGCGTCGAGGACCTCGACCTCATCGAGATCAACGAGGCGTTCGCGGCGGTCGCCCACCAGTCAATGAAGGACCTCGGCGTTACCCCGGAAAAGGTGAACGTGAACGGCGGCGCGATCGCGCTCGGCCACCCGATCGGTATGTCCGGCGCGCGCGTCGTGCTGCACCTGGCGCTGGAGCTCAAGCGCCGCGGCGGCGGCGTGGGCGCGGCGGCGCTGTGCGGCGGCGGCGGTCAGGGCGACGCATTGATCGTCCGCGTCCCGGGCAAGTAGTCCTGAAGAGAATCGGAGCAGCACGATGGTGGACGTCCCCCAACTGGTCGCCCAGGCACGTGAGGGCAAGCCACGGGCCGTGGCCCGGCTGATCTCACTCGTCGAGGGGGCGTCCCCGCAGCTCCGGGAGGTCATGGCGGCGCTCGCCCCGCTGACCGGCGGCGCGTACGTCGTCGGCCTGACCGGGTCGCCGGGCGTCGGCAAGTCCACCTCCACCTCCGCGCTCGTCTCCGCCTACCGCAAGGCCGGCAAGCGGGTCGGCGTCCTGGCCGTCGACCCGTCCTCGCCCTTCTCGGGCGGGGCGCTGCTCGGAGACCGGGTCCGCATGTCGGAGCACGCCTCCGACCCCGGCGTCTACATCCGCTCCATGGCCACCCGCGGCCACCTCGGCGGCCTGGCCTGGGCCGCGCCGCAGGCGATCCGCGTCCTGGACGCGGCCGGCTGCGACGTGGTCCTGGTCGAGACCGTGGGCGTCGGCCAGTCGGAGGTGGAGATCGCCTCCCAGGCCGACACGTCCGTGGTGCTCCTCGCGCCCGGCATGGGCGACGGCATCCAGGCGGCGAAGGCGGGCATCCTCGAGATCGGCGACGTGTACGTCGTGAACAAGGCCGACAGGGACGGGGCCGACGCCACGGCCCGAGAGCTCAACCACATGCTGGGCCTCGGCGAGTCCCGCGGTCCGGGCGACTGGCGCCCGCCGATCGTCAAGACGGTCGCGGCGCGCGGCGAGGGCGTCGACGAGGTCGTCGAGGCGCTCGAGAAGCACCGGGCGTGGATGGAGGAGCACGGCGTGCTTGCCGAACGCCGGGTGCGCCGGGCGGCGACGGAGGTCGAGACGATCGCGGTCACGGCCCTGCGCGAGCGCATCGCGGACCTCCACGGCGACCGCCGCCTGGGCTCGCTGGCGGAACGCATCGTGGCGGGCGAGCTGGACCCGTACCGGGCGGCGGACGAACTGGTGACGGGGCTGACGGAGTCGTAGCGGGGGCCGGGGGGCTCACCCGGAGTCGTAGCGGGGGCCGGGGCGGCCCACCCGGAGTTGCTGGACGTGCCGGGGCGGTGGAGGACACCGTACGGCTTCAGCAGGTGGCCGCCGGCCTGCTGCTGCCGGCCCGTCTGGACGCGGGGGAGCGGCCGGGTGCGCACCGTGTGGACCCGGCAGTCCTGCTCCGCGAGGAGGTGGCCCAGCGTGCGGGCGACCGGCTCCCGGTCGAGGTGACGGCGGCGGAGGGCCTTGAAGTGGTCGGGTCGCGAGGCCGGTTGGCCCGGGTGGTGGGCAATCTGCCCGACAACGCCCAGCGGCACGCGGCCACTTCGGTCACCGCCTCCGTGTGGCCGGAGGCCTACCGGATCGTGCCGGCCGTCGCGGACGACGGGTCGGGTGTGCCGGAGCAGGCGCGTGGGCGCATCTTCGAACGGTTCGTACGGCTCGATGACGCCCCGCAGCCGTGACGAGTGCGCCGGCCCGGCCGTGGCCATCGCCCGCGATGTGGCGCGCCGTCACGGCGGCACTCTCACGCTGGCCCGCTCGGCGTACGGCGGGGCGCTGTTCGAGCTCACCCTGCCCCAGGCGCCGCGGGAAGGGTCTTGAGGGCCCGCTCCGGCAGGGGCCGCAGGTCGCGGTGCGCGGTCGTACGCCCCCGTCACCGTCGTGTGACAGGGGGCCGTATCCGGACGTCCGGCGCGGACTCAGAGCTTGCCGCGGCGACCGCGCAGGTGCTCCGCGACGGGCGTCAGCGACTCCCGCAGATCGGCGAGCGCGTCCGGGGTCAGCAGGTCGATGAAGTGCTTGCGGACGGAGGCGACGTGGTGCGGCGCCACCTTCTGCATGGTGGCTACGCCCTCGTCGGTCAGCACGGCGTACAGTCCACGCCGGTCGGACTCGCAGTTCTCCCGCCGGACGAGCCCGGCGCTCTCCATGCGGGTGACCTGGTGCGAGAGGCGGCTCTTGGACTGCAGCGTGGCAGTGGCGAGGTCGCTCATCCGCATCCGCCGGTCCGCGGACTCGGAGAGGTTGACCAGGATCTCGTAGTCGTTGTTGGTCAGGCCGAACGGCTGGAGGTCCTTCTCGAGCTGGTGCATCAGCAGCTTGTTGACTTCCAGATGCGTGCGCCATGTGCACTGCTCGTCATCGGTCAGCCAGCGAGTGGCCGTCTCGGTCTCCATATATGGATTCTACCTAAGAAGTTGAAAAGCGGACGAAGTCGGGGGGTGTGACGCCTGGCACCCGCGCACCAGGGGGTGCACAGGGGCGCAGACGTTCGACGTCACACTCCGCAGACTACCGCTCACAGCCCGAAGCGACGCTGGAGGTCCCCTAGCTGGCCGGGAAGGCGCGGTGAGGATCCGTGCTGGCCGGCGGCGCCGGCCGACCCGTGCCCGCCCGGAACGCCCGGCTCCGCACCGGCCAGTCCGGTCGCCTGTTCCGGCATCAGCGCCTCGGTCGACTGCAGCAGCACCGTGCCCGCGCCGACGAACTCGAACTGGTGCTCCTCGCCCGACGCCCCGCCGATCCCGGTCAGCGACCGCATCCCGCCCATGACGCCCGTCATATAGCCGTGGTCGTAGTGGTGGCAGGGCGAGGGGCAGTCCGCCCAGCCCACCAGGGCCTGGGGATCCACCCGGATCGGGGGCTCCATGAAGACCACGGGACCGTTCGACGCGGCGACGAACTTGCCCGTTCCGATCAGGGTCAGAAAGCCCGGCACGATCGACTGCTTGAGCGCCAGTGTGGGCTGGTATGCCAGCAGATTGCCGGCCCGGATCGTGAGGTTCCCCTCGTCGAGGTCGAAGGAGTTCACGTCGAAGGCGCGGTCCGCGAGCAGCATCTTGCCGCTGCCCTCCGCCACCACCCAGTCGCTCGCGTGCAGCGGCGAATGGAACGAGGTCCGCATCAGCCGGTCGAGGCGGCCGTGGCCGATTCCGTTGAAGTCGATGCGCCCGTAGTAGGCGATCATCTTGCCCTTCTGCAGGAACCACTGGGAGCCCTTGAGCTCCACGCAGAAGGTGTACGCGTTGACGTTGTCGTCGCTGGGCAGCGTCGTCGGGTCGAAACTCCCCAGGGGCCCAGCGGCCCCGGGGATACCCCATGCGGGCGTGCTCACAGTTTCTCCTCCGACGCCTGGACGTACACCGCACCGCTGCCGCTGAGCTCCAGCTGGAACGCCTCGCCGGAGCCGCGCCCCACCATGTCGCGCCAGCCGAGCGCCGTGGAGAGCTTGTTGCGTACGTCGCCGTGGTGGGCGACATACGCCTGGGGGTCCACATGGACCGGCCGGGAGGGGGTGATCGGCAGCTCGATCACCCCGCCGTGCGCCATCACCGCGACCGCGCCGTGTCCCTTGAGGGTCGTGGTGAACAGGCCCTGGCCCGTTACCTGACCGCGCACCATGCCCATGACCCCGCCCTGGGAGCCCATGAACATCGTGCCCTGCTGCAGGGTCCCGTCGAAGGCCAGCAGCCGGTCGGCCTCGACGTGGAGGGTGTCGCCGGTGAGCTGGATGACCTGGATGTGGTGGCCGCCGTGGCCGAACATCACCGTGCCGTTCCCCTCGACGGTCATCAGCGGCGCCGCCTCGTTCGCCACGCGGCGGCCGATCATCGACGCCAGCCCGCCCTGGCCGCCGGTGATGTTCGGCGTGAAGCTGACCTGGCCCTTGTACGCGAGCATCGCGCCACGCTGGCTGAACATCTTCTGGCCGGGCATCACGGTCGCCTCGACCATCTTGGAGTTGATCTCGCGGAAAGGCATCAGACATCCCCTCCTACGGTGTTGCGCTCGCTCGGCTGCACGTAGACCAGCCCGTCGCCCTCGAAGCGGATCTGGAAGGCCTCGCCGCCGCCCTCGCCCAGGAAGGTGCGGAACGTCACCCCGGACTGGAAGTCCTGCCGCAGGTTGCCCTGGTGGGCGATGTACGCGCCGGGGTCGACGGACAGCGGGTACTGGGGCGTCACCCGCAGCACCACCGCCGTCCCATCCGACATGATCGCCGCCTGGCCGGTGCCCTCGACGGTGGTCGTGAACAGACCGTTGCCCGTCGCGCCCCCGCGCAGCCCGGTGAAGGTCGTGCCGGTGCGCAGCCCGCCGTCGGTGCACAGCAGGTTGCTCGACTCGACGTAGAGCTTGTCGCCGTGCAACTGCACGAGGTTGATCTCGCTCGCACGGTCCGCGAAGTAGCAGGTGCCCTGCCCCTTCACCTCCATCATGGTCATCTGCTCGCCGGTGAGCCGGCGGGTGACCATCCCGCGGATGCCCTCACCGCCGCCGGACATCTTCTTGAAGGCCATCTGGCCGTCGTAAGCGACCATCGACCCGTTCTTCGCTCTGACGGCGTCGCCGGTCATGTCGACCGCGAGCACTTTGCTCCCCTGGAGCCGGAACGTTGCCACGGGCAGACGTTATCCGGTGATTCCGACCCCGAACAGCGTCCTCGGGGATGATCCGGACCCTGACAAAGAGTTCGCAAAGTGGCCTGCCACAATGGTTCGCGAGCTTGTGCATGTGTTCACAAGATCCGTGCCCCCTGCCCATCCCCTCACCACCGAAGGTGACCCGTGGACATCAAGACCGCCTCCTCCCTGCACCGCCTCCGCCTCGTCTCCGCGCCGGAGGCAGTCTCGTTCCTCGTGCTGCTCGTCTGCTCGGTGCTCAAGCGCACCACGGACTTCAACGCGGTCCCGGTCATGGGTGCGATCCACGGTCTGCTCTTCGTCCTGTACGTGCTCTTCTGGCTGGACGCCTGGAACCGCACCAGGTGGGACCTGAAGACCGCGGCCCTGTACTTCGTCCTCTCGGTCCTCCCCTTCGGTGGCTTCTTCGCCGAGCGCAAGCTCAAGCGCGAGGCCGACGACGCCGTCATCGCCTCCCGCGCCCGCGGCGAGAACGTGGTGGACGCGTGATCGTCGCCTTCTCCGTCACGCCCCTCGGTGTCGGCGAGGACGTGGGCGAGTACGTCGCCGACGCGGTCCGTGTCGTACGCGAATCCGGACTCCCGAACCGCACCGACGCGATGTTCACGTCGGTCGAGGGCGACTGGGAGGAAGTGATGGACGTGGTCAGGCGCGCCGTCGCCGCCGTGGAGGCCCGCGCCCCGCGCGTGTCGCTCGTCCTCAAGGCGGATATCAGGCCCGCTGTCACGGACGGCCTCACCTCGAAGGTCGACACGGTCGAACGCCACCTCGCGGGCTGAACGACACGGACCCGATCGGGGCCGTCGTTCACCCCTGCGTGCCCCGCCGTTCCTGCCTGCCCCGCGCCAGGGCGTGCGCGCCGTCGAGCAGTTCGGACAGGTGCGTGCCGAAGGTCCGGTCGGCCTCGTCGACCTCGAAGTCGAAGACGTCCAGCGCGAAGCCGTCCGCCCGGTCGACCCCGGCCCGCCGCAGCGGCTCGACCAGCTGCTGCGGCTGCTCGATCCGGCCCGGGGCGCCCGCGCCCACGTAGACCATGGTGTTCGTCCGGCTCTTCAGCACGTCGACGGCTTCGGAGAGCAGCCGGTAGCGCTCGTCGTGATGCCGCGCGGGAATGCAGCCGTCCGCGATCTGCGGTACGGCGTCCGGCTCCAGCACGACGAGCGCGCGTGCGTCGCGCAGGGCTTCCCCGAAGCGGGCGATCCAGTGGCGGTAGGCATTCGCGTCCTTCGCGCTGCCGGCCGCGGGGGCGCCGCAGCCACGCCGCGGGAGGTTGTCCGCGACGAACACCGCGGTCCGGCCGGCCTTCCGCGCGCCCGCCACGGCGCGCCGGATATCGGGCACCGGGTCGTCACCACGCGGCCGCACCGCTGTGGGGTGTGGGGGGAGCCGGTGCGGAACCCTCGCGCCGGCCGTCCCACTCCCCGCCGACCCGGCTTCTGCCCGGCCGGGGACGGGCGGGGCCTCGCCCGGCGCCGCCTCCCTATGCGCCGAGGGGCCTGCGGGCGGCCCCGGTGACGGGACACAGCAGGCGGCGCACAGGGCCGCCAGGGCGACTGCGGCGAGCCTGACCGGGAACCTCTCGGCGGTGCGTCTGACCCGGAATCCGACGGCGGTGCGTCCGGCAGGGGATCTGCGGCCGGACATACGCAAGGTGCCCCCTCGGGCGGTGGTCGAAGAACGGAGCCGGTCAATCCTGGCACAGCGGACAGGGCCCGCCGGGCTGGGCCGAACGGTTGAACGACCGAAGTGCGAGACAGGGCTGACCAGCATGTGACCAGTCGGTAAGGTCGGTGCCGTGCCGAAGCCGCTCAGCCTTCCCTTCGACCCCATCGCCCGCGCCGACGAACTCTGGCAGCAGCGATGGGGACCCGTGCCCTCGATGGCAGCGATCACCTCGATCATGCGCGCGCACCAGATCCTGCTCGCCGAGGTCGACGCCGTCGTCAAGCCGTACGGACTGACCTTCGCCCGCTACGAGGCGCTGGTCCTGCTGACCTTCTCCAAGGCGGGCGAGCTGCCGATGTCCAAGATCGGCGAGCGGCTGATGGTGCACCCGACCTCGGTGACGAACACCGTGGACCGGCTGGTGAAGTCCGGTCTCGTCGCCAAGCGCCCCAACCCGAACGACGGCCGTGGCACGCTGGCCTCCATCACGGAGAAGGGCCGGGAGGTCGTGGAGGCGGCCACCCGCGACCTGATGGCGATGGACTTCGGCCTCGGTGCGTACGACGCGGAGGAGTGCGCGGAGATTTTCGCGATGCTGCGTCCGCTGCGGGTCGCGGCGGCGGATTTCGAGGAGAAGTAGGTCACCCGACCCGCAGGAAGATCGCCCCTTGCGCCCGGTTACGCTCGACGCCATGAAAGCGAATGTGCTCGTCCGTTACCGGGTGATGGCGTACGTCACCGCTGTCTGGCTGCTCGTCTTCACCGCGGCGATCGTCGCCAAGTACGGCTTCGACACCGGCGACACCATGCTGATCTCGCAGATCCACGGTGTGCTCTTCATCATCTACGTCGTCTTCGCGTTCGATCTGGGCTCCAAGGCGAAGTGGCCGTTCGGCAGGCTGCTGTGGGTGCTGGCCGCCGGCTGCATCCCGTTCGCCTCGTTCTTCGTCGAGCCGAAGGTCACGCGCGAGGCGCGGGCGCTGATCACGGACGGCGCGGCCCCGGCGACGGCCGACGCGTAGAACGCGAAAGCGCGACGGCCCCACGCGTAGGACGCGCACAGGTCACGGCAGCGCGTAGGACACGAAAGCGTCGCGGATCCGGCTCGCGGCGCTTTGCCATCGACATTTACTAGGACGTCCTAGTAAATTCGAGTGTATGGACGCTGACGCGATCGAGGAAGGCCGCCGACGCTGGCAGGCCCGGTACGACAAGGCCCGCAAGCGGGACGCAGACTTCACCACGCTCTCGGGCGACCCCGTCGAGCCGGTCTACGGCCCACGGCCCGGAGACCACTACGAGGGCTTCGAGCGCATCGGATGGCCCGGGGAGTACCCCTTCACCCGCGGGCTGCACCCGACGGGCTACCGGGGCCGCACCTGGACCATCCGCCAGTTCGCCGGCTTCGGCAACGCCGAGCAGACCAACGAGCGCTACAAGATGATCCTGGCCGCCGGCGGCGGAGGACTCTCCGTCGCCTTCGACATGCCGACCCTCATGGGCCGCGACTCCGACGACCCCCGCTCGCTCGGCGAGGTCGGCCACTGCGGTGTCGCCATCGACTCCGCCGCCGACATGGAGGTCCTGTTCAAGGACATCCCCCTCGGCGACGTGACGACCTCGATGACGATCTCCGGCCCGGCCGTGCCGGTCTTCTGCATGTACCTGGTCGCCGCCGAGCGCCAAGGGGTCGACCCGGCCGTGCTCAACGGCACGCTGCAGACCGACATCTTCAAGGAGTACATCGCGCAGAAGGAGTGGCTCTTCCAGCCCGAGCCGCATCTGCGTCTGATCGGCGACCTGATGGAGCACTGCGCCGCCGGCATCCCCGCGTACAAGCCGCTGTCGGTCTCCGGCTACCACATCCGTGAGGCGGGCGCGACGGCCGCGCAGGAGCTCGCGTACACCCTCGCCGACGGCTTCGGCTACGTCGAGCTGGGGCTGTCCCGCGGCCTCGACGTCGACACCTTCGCGTCCAGGCTGTCCTTCTTCTTCGACGCGCACCTCGACTTCTTCGAGGAGATCGCCAAGTTCCGCGCCGCGCGCCGGATCTGGGCCCGCTGGATGAAGGAGGTGTACGGGGCGAAGACCGACAAGGCCCAGTGGCTGCGCTTCCACACCCAGACCGCCGGCGTCTCGCTCACCGCCCAGCAGCCGTACAACAACGTCGTGCGCACAGCGGTCGAGGCGCTGTCGGCAGTCCTCGGCGGCACCAACTCCCTGCACACCAACGCCCTCGACGAGACCCTCGCCCTGCCGAGCGAGCAGGCCGCCGAGATCGCCCTGCGCACGCAGCAGGTGCTGATGGAGGAGACCGGCGTCGCAGGCGTCGCCGATCCGCTGGGCGGTTCGTGGTACGTCGAGCAGCTCACCGACCGCATCGAGGCCGACGCCGAGAAGATCTTCGAACAGATCAGGGAGCGCGGCCGCCGCGCCCACCCGGACGGCCGGCACTCCATCGGCCCGATCACCTCGGGCATCCTGCGCGGCATCGAGGACGGCTGGTTCACCGGCGAGATCGCCGAATCGGCCTTCCGCTACCAGCAGTCCCTGGAGAAGGGCGACAAGAAGGTCGTCGGCGTCAACGTCGCGACCGGCTCGGTCACCGGCGATCTGGAGATCCTGCGGGTCAGCCACGAGGTCGAGCGCGAGCAGGTGCGCGTGCTGGCCGACCGCAAGGCCGGCCGTGACGACGCGCTCGTACGGTCCTCGCTGAACAAGATGCTCGCCGCCGCGCGGGACGGCTCCAACATGATCGGCCCGATGCTCGACGCCGTACGGGCGGAGGCCACCCTGGGCGAGATCTGCGACGCCCTGCGCGACGAGTGGGGCATCTACACGGAGCCGCCCGGCTTCTGAGCCACTGACGGTCAGGTGGACAGGGAGCCGAGCCCCGACACCAGCAGAACCGTGAAGCGGCGCGCCCACTCGGCGTCCACCGGCTCGGCGCTCACCAGCGCACGGTGGACCACGGCGCCCGCGACCACATCGAAGATCAGGTCCGTGTTGCGGGCCGCCGCGTCGGGGTCGTCCTCGTACGGCAGCTCGCCGCGGGCCTGAGCGCGTTCCCGGCCCTCGATGACCAGGCGCTTCTGCCGGTCGACGATGGCTGAACGGATCCGGTCCCGCAGCGCCTCGTCCCGGGTGGACTCCGCGACGACGCCCATCAGCGCGGTCTTGGTCTCCGGGAGCTGCAGCAGCTCGGCGAACTGCAGGACCACGCCCTCCACATCGGCGACGAGGCTGCCGCGATCGGGGAGTTCCAGTGCGTCGAAGAGGACGGCGACGGCGTCGACGACCAGTTCGTTCTTGCTCGCCCAGCGCCGGTACAGCGTGGTTTTGGCGACCCCCGCGCGCGTGGCCACGTCCCCCATCGTCAGCCTGGACCAGCCCAGCTCCACGAGGGAGGCGCGGGTCGCCTCCAGGATGGCGGCATCGGCCTCGACGCTGCGGGGCCGTCCCGTGCGTCCGGTACGTCCCGAACACAGGGCTTCGGGGTGGGTGCTGCTGGACATGGACGCGACCATACCCGCCAGTAAGTAGAAAAGCGGCTGTGAGGCAGCTCACCGCAGAACCCCTCACGCCACCGGCCCTGCACAGATACGCTACGACCTGTAGCGAAAGCCATGGCCGGGCTCGTCGCGACAGCCACAAGGCGCCGAGGTGGGGACCCGGCGCCGACTTTTTCACATGGGCGCGCGGAAGGGGGAGGATGTACGCATGCAGCCTAGGAACATGTCCATGAGCGGCGTCGTCGACCTCGCCGCGGTGAAGGCGGCCAACGAGGCCAAGGTGAAGGCGGAGCAGGCGAGGGCCGAATCCGCCCGTCAGGGTGGTGGCGGTGCCGTGTCCCCCGCCGCCCTGGTGATCGACACCGACGAGGCGAACTTCGAGCGTGACGTCCTCCAGCGCTCCACCGAGGTCCCGGTCGTCATCGACTTCTGGGCCGAGTGGTGCGAGCCGTGCAAGCAGCTCGGCCCGCTGCTGGAGCGCCTCGCCACCGAGTACAACGGCCGTTTCGTCCTCGCCAAGGTCGACGTCGACGCCAACCAGATGCTGATGCAACAGTTCGGGATCCAGGGCATCCCCGCGGTCTTCGCGGTGGTGGCCGGCCAGGCGCTGCCCCTCTTCCAGGGAGCGGCCCCCGAGGCCCAGATCCGTCAGACGCTGGACCAGCTCGTGCAGGTGGCCGAGGAGCGCTTCGGCCTGACCGGCATCGCGGTCGACCCCGATGCGTCGGGTGACGCCGCAGAGCCGCAGCCCGTGCCGGCCGGCCCGTACGACGCTCTTCTCGAAGCCGCCGTCCAGGCCCTGGACGCGGGCGACTTCGCCGGGGCCGTCCAGGCGTACCGGAACGTCCTCTCCGACGACCCGGGCAACACAGAGGCGAAGCTCGGCCTCGCGCAGGCCGAACTGCTTCGCCGTGTGCAGGGCATGGATCAGCAGAAGGTCCGCCAGGCGGCGGCCGGGAACCCTGTCGACGCCACCGCGCAGATGGCCGCCGCCGACCTGGACCTGGTGGGCGGCCATGTCGAGGACGCGTTCGGCCGGCTCGTCGAGACGGTGCGGCGGGCGGCGGGCGACGAGCGGGACGCCGCCCGGGTGCGGCTGCTGGAGCTCTTCGAGGTGGTCGGTCCGGACGACCCGCGGGTGACGGCGGCGCGGCAGGCGCTGGCGCGAGTCCTGTTCTGAGCCCTTGACGGGACTTCGCTGAGCCCTTGACGGCGCCTCATGGACGCCGCATTGACAGTGATTCTGACAAGGGTGTCCTGAAAGTCTCCTTCTGGCGGATTACGGCGGTGGCGCTGATGAGGCGTCACCGCCGTTTTGGCGACACAGTGACAAAATGCTGACGGTCTTTACCAAAACTTGGTAAACGCGGTGAGGGTTACTCGGAGTACAGCAAGGCGCTGATTCTGTCCCCTTATCGGAGCCTATCTCCCGTTCTGGAAACGCTACCGGTGGCACCCTGTGTGCTCGCCCGGCATCACGCGGTCGTGACCTGGTTATCGGGCCGTTACTAGCCAGTAACGAACCCCCTTGTGTCCCAGCCAGGAATGGACAACGATCGGCGACGCTCGGTCCGAAAACGCACCAGCCCGGCCTCCAGCCGCGCCCGCGCCTTCGGGTCCCCACCGAGCCGACCGGCGGCAGTGGCGCCGGTCGCGGACAGGGGGGTTCCTGCCACAGAACGGCAGGGCCTGTCCGGCAGGTTGTGCGTGATGAGTCAGGCGCGACCAGTGGTTGTCGCTCGGGGGTGATCGCCGGTGTTTTTCGGACGCACAGCGCGCCTGAAAGTACAGGCGCTCTCCTTCCCGAGGACGTAGCACTTCTCCCATCCCAGGACGGGCCCGAGGGTCCGGACCGGAGATGTACGTCCGAGAAGGAGGAAAGTCATGGAGTCTCTGGCTCGTGGTGGAACCAGATGGAAGCGGTTCGCCCTGGTCATGGTGCCGAGCGTGGCCGCGACGGCCGCGATAGGCGTCGGTCTGGCACAGGGGGCGCTCGCTGCGTCCTTCGCTGTGTCGGGCCAGGAGTTCAAGGTCAAGGCCGGTCACCTTGTTGGCAACGGGTTCGCGCAGTACGGCGGCGTGGACATGGGGTACGCAAAGGTCAAGGAAGGCGACGAGAAGGCCCTGCGGCCTGTCGCCATCTCGACGTTCAAGAACGCCACGATCGAGAACATGTGCCAGTCGGTGGTGACCGACGTCCCGCTGCTGGGAAAGGTCACCCTGCGCCTCGAGGCCGGCACGGAAAAGGGTAAGCCGGTTGTAGCCGAGAACCTGTATCTCGACGTCACCGACCTGAAGGCCGATGCCACGTTCGAGGACATCGAGATCGGCGTCGCGGCCAAGGACACTGACAACCCGAGCAGCAGCCCCTCCGGGCTTGCCGGTCGGGGTCCTGCGGTCAAGGACCTGGACAGGATCAACCAGAACGGCTTCGCCCAGCAGGCCCGCAAGGCCACGCTGGACAACGTCGAGCAGAAGGCCTGGGCGACCACGGCCGCTTCCTTCAAGCTCAGCGGTCTGAGCATGAAGCTCCTGAGGGGCGACGGCGGCCCCGACATCGAGTGTTACTGACGTAGCGCCGTCATGGCGGGCGGGTGAACCCGAACGGCTTCGCCCGCCCGTCTCTTCACACCAGCAACGCCAGTTCCAGGGAGCTGTTTTCCATGAGCGCCGAGTCTGCAGTGTCACAGGACCGGGACGAGCACTTCACCCGCGTCCTTCGGCGGAACTTCCGAATTTGGCGGGGGCAGCGGCCCTTCTGGGCAGGCCTGTTCACTCTGCTCGGCGGAATCCCCATCGCCTACTTCCCGTACGCGAGCTTCCAGCTCGGCCAGATGACGCTCTCGATGTCGACGACCGGTGGCGCCGGGTCGCTGATCATCGGCGTACTTCTGGTCACACTCGGCCTCACGATGTGGTTCCAGGCAGTCGCCAGGGTCTTCGCGGGTGTCGCATCGATTCTGCTGGCACTGGTCTCCATCCCGGTCTCCAATCTGGGCGGCTTCCTGATGGGCTTCCTGCTGGCTCTCATCGGCGGCGCGATGGCGCTCTCCTGGGTGCCGGCCAAGACCTCGAAGCGGGTTCCGGCAGCCGCGGTGGCCGAGACGGAATCCCCGGCCGCGGGCCCGGTCGACGCCAGGGAGACCGACACCCCGGCCGTACCGGAGCAGTGGGACGGCTACGGCACGGACACTCACGAGACATCCATCGAAGGCAACGGCGGGAGGAACAGTGCCGGGTGACGTGACACCACCGCTGACCGCGGACGCGGGCGGCGGCGGCTCGCGGCAGAGAAAAGGGCCGCGGCACGCCGCCCCGAGGAAGTCCCTGCTGGCCAAGATGCAGCTGCCCGCGAGCAAGGCGATAGCCCTGGCCGCGATGCCCACCGCTGTGTTCGTCGGTATGGGTCTCACCCCCAAGCTCGCGCTGGCCGACGACAAGGAGATCCCTTTCGCGCCGGGTCCGTGTGTGACCCGCTCGGACGAGCCGTCGGAGTCGGCGTCTCCGTCCGCGTCGGAGTCGAAGAAGCCGTCGGAGTCGCCCTCGCCGACGGACACGGCGGAGCCGTCGCCGAGTGCTACGTCCGGATCCGGTGACGAGGCGCAGGAGCCGAAGCCGGCCGAGAGCCCGTCCGCCTCCGCGGCGGGAGAGACACCGGAGGCACCTGCGCCGGAACCGTCGGCGAGCGAGACGAAGAACCCGCTGGACCCGCTGGGCGTGGGCGACAAGCTCAAGGACTTCGTCGACGGCGTCGGCGACGCGCTCCAGGGCGAGCCCGCAGAGACGCCGTCGCCGAGCGAGACGGCGACCGAGCCGGCCGAGGAGCCGTCGGAGAAGCCTTCCGAGACACCTGCGGACAAGCCTGCCGAGAAGCCCGCCGACGCGGTCGACGAGACCGTCGACAAGACCAAGGAAGCGATCAAGGACGCGGCGGCCAAGGCCGGTGCCGAGGTCGAAGAGCTGGACGAGGACGTCAAGGGACTCGACCCCGTCAAGGACGAGGACATTCCCGAAGGCGCCAAGCCGCGCTTCCCGTGCCCGACCGCCGACCCGGAGGCCCTGGCGGCCGCCGAGCTCGAGCCGGGCATCCCGTTGCTCCCGGACGACCCGTGGATCCTCGAGAGCTCACTGCTCACGCTGAAAGGTCTGGACTACCACGGCATCGTCGAGGTGAAGACCGGCAGCGGCAAGATCAAGAAGGTCCTGAAGTTCACCGTGGAAAAGGGCGTGGACATCAAGGACCTGCACCAGCTCACGGTCGGCCCGAACGGCACGACCGGGCACGTCAAGGCGCGTGCGGGCTCGACCTCCACCATGACCGACGGCACCGTGACGATGTACACGGAGGAGCTGAAGGGCAACCTCTTCGGCATCATCCCTGTCACGTTCAGCCCGGAGACCCCGCCGCCGCTGAACGTCTCCGCCGCCTTCTTCACCAACGTGAAGGTCACCCAGGCCGGCCAGTTCGGCGGGACGCTGACGGTCCCCGGCCTGCACAACTACTTCACCGGCGGCAACGCCTGAAACCCAGGACCACCGGGAGCCGCGAAAAAGGCTGTGGGCCGCACCCGTTCAGGGGGTGCGGCCCACAGTCGTCACCGGGCGGCGGCCAACGGAGAGCCGGTGCGCGAGTGAGGGGAACATGGCGGCCATGACAGAGCTGGGGTGAGGCGGAGTTTGCTCCCCGACGCGCCCACCGCCCAGCTGCCTTGTCGTTGAAGCCCGCTGCGCTGAAGCACAGCAGCCGCGTGCGTGTGGTGTCGTAGCGCCCCGATCGTGTGATCAAGTCGCGTGCGTGCTCCAGGCGTTGGATGCGGGTGGCGCCCATCTCGTCGTTCCACTTCGCCTCGCCTCGCCTCGCCTCGCCTCGCCTCGCCGACGGCCGGCAGAGCCGGCTTGCCGCTGCCTTCAGGTATCCCGACGGCCGCGACATCGACCTCCTGGCCCTCCTTGCGCTCCAACCGGCAAAGTGTGTAAAGGAGTTGATGTACCGGCCCGGGACGGCGGGACGGCATCGAACGAAAACGGGCGGCCTGACGACCCCGAAGGGTCGGCAGGCCGCCCGTGCAGCGGACGGCTCGACGCGTCAGGCGCGCGACTCCCCGCCCAGGTGGTGCACCCGCACCATGTTCGTCGTACCCGGGACCCCCGGAGGGGAGCCGGCCGTGATGATCATGACATCGCCCGCGTTGTAGCGCTGGAGCTTCAGCAGCTCGGCGTCCACCAGGTCGACCATCGCGTCCGTCGTTCCCACGAACGGCACCAGGAAGGACTCCACGCCCCAGCTCAGCGTCAGCTGGTTGCGGGTGGACGGGTCGGTGGTGAAGGCGAGGATCTGCTGCTCGGCGCGGTAGCGGGAGAGGCGGCGGGCCGTGTCGCCGGACTGGGTGAAGGCGATCAGGGCCTTGCCACCCAGGAAGTCCGCGATCTCGGCGGCCGCGCGGGCGACAGAGCCGCCCTGGGTGCGTGGCTTCTTGCCCGGGACGAGGGGCTGGAGCCCCTTGGAGAGGAGCTCCTCCTCGGCCGCGGCGACGATCTTCGACATCGTCTTGACCGTCTCGATCGGGTACGCGCCGACCGACGACTCCGCCGACAGCATGACCGCGTCCGCCCCGTCGAGGATCGCGTTGGCGACGTCGGACGCCTCGGCGCGCGTGGGGCGGGAGTTGGTGATCATCGACTCCATCATCTGGGTCGCCACGATCACCGGCTTGGCGTTGCGGCGGCACATCTCGATGAGGCGTTTCTGCACCATCGGCACCCTCTCGAGGGGGTACTCGACGGCCAGGTCGCCGCGCGCCACCATGACCGCGTCGAACGCCGCGACGACGTCCGCCATGTTCTCGACGGCCTGCGGCTTCTCCACCTTGGCGATGACGGGTACCCGGCGGCCCTCCTCGTCCATCACCTTGTGGACGTCCTTTACGTCGGCCGCGTCCCGGACGAAGGAGAGGGCGACCATGTCGCAGCCCATCCGCAGTGCGAAGCGGAGGTCCTCGACGTCCTTCTCGGACAGGGCGGGGACGTTGACCGCCGCGCCGGGCAGGTTGATGCCCTTGTGGTCGGAGATGACGCCGCCCTCGACGACGATCGTCTTGACCCGCGAGCCGTCGACCTCGACGACGCGCAGTTCGACGTTGCCGTCGTTGATCAGGATCTGGTCACCCTTGGAGACATCGCCGGGCAGGCCCTTGTACGTGGTCCCGCAGATCGACTTGTCGCCGGGGACGTCTTCGGTGGTGATGGTGAACTCGTCACCCCGGACGAGCTCGACCGGGCCCTCGGCGAAGGTCTCCAGGCGGATCTTGGGTCCCTGGAGGTCGGCGAGCACGCCCACGGCGCGTCCGGTGTCGGCCGATGCCTTGCGGACGCGGTGGTACCGCTCCTCGTGATCGGCATGGGTCCCGTGGCTGAAGTTGAAGCGGGCCACGTTCATACCGGCCTCGATGAGCGCTTTCAGCTGCTCATAGGAGTCGACGGCGGGGCCCAGTGTGCAGACGATTTTGGAACGGCGCATAAGGCGGATCCTATCGGTTTGTTTCTCTGCGGAATATTCCGTCTGGTGGAATGTACAAATGGGCGCCGGTCCGCTCAGGCGTTCATCAATTCACTTCACCAGCTCGAAGGTCTGTCGCGCGATCTCAAGCTCCTCGTCCGTCGGCACCACGGCCACCGCGACCCGCGCGTACTCCGGTGAAATCAGCCGCGCCTCGCCCGACCGCACGGCGTTGAGGTCTGCGTCCACCGTCAGTCCCAGCTCCTCCAGGCCCGCGATGGCGGCCTCCCGCACCGGTGCCGCGTTCTCCCCCACGCCCGCCGTGAACGCCACCGCGTCGACCCGGCCGAGCACCGCGTAATAGGCGCCGATGTACTTCTTCAACCGGTGGACGTAAATGTCGAAGGCCAGCCGCGCCCGCTCGTCGCCTTCGTCGATCCGGCGGCGGATCTCCCGCATGTCGTTGTCCCCGCACAGGCCCACCAGCCCGCTCTTCTTGTTGAGCAGCGCGTCGATCTCGTCCGTGCTCATTCCGGCGACCCGCTCGAGGTGGAACGTCACCGCCGGGTCGATGTCACCGGAACGCGTACCCATCACGAGGCCCTCCAAGGGCGTCAGCCCCATCGAGGTCTCCACGCACCGGCCGCCGGTCACCGCGGAGGCGGACGCGCCGTTGCCGAGGTGGAGCACGATGACGTTCACCTCCGAGGGGTCCTTGCCGAGCAGGGCCGCGGTGGCCCGCGAGACGTAGGCGTGCGAGGTGCCGTGGAAGCCGTAGCGGCGGATACGGTGCGCGTCGGCGGTCTCGATGTCGATGGCGTACCGGGCGGCCGCCTCCGGCATCGTGGTGTGGAAGGCGGTGTCGAAGACCGCGACCTGCGGCAGGTCCGGCCGCAGCGTCCGGGCCGTGCGGATACCGGTGATGTTCGCCGGGTTGTGCAGCGGTGCGACCGGTACGAGCCGCTCCACCTCCGCGAGCACCTCCTCGGTGATCACGGTCGGGGCGCTGAATTTCAGACCGCCGTGCACCACCCGGTGGCCGATCGCGGCCAGCTCGGGTGAGTCCAGCCCGAGTCCGTCCTGCGCCAGTTCCTCGGAGACCGCCTTCAGTGCCGCGTCGTGGTCGGCGATCGGGCCGGTGCGTTCGCGCTGCTGCGCGCCGCCGCCCCCAAGCGGGGTGTGCACCAGGCGCGACGTGACCTCGCCGATCCGCTCGACCAGGCCGACCGCGAGCCGCGTGGCGTCCCGCATGTCGAGCAACTGGTACTTCACCGACGAGGAGCCCGAGTTGAGGACGAGGACACGGGTGGGGGGAACGGCGGCGGTCATGCGGGGAGCTCCTCACCCTGGGACTGGGCCTGGATAGCGGTGATGGCGACCGTGTTCACGATGTCGCTGACCAGCGCGCCGCGCGACAGGTCGTTGACGGGCTTGCGCAGACCCTGCATCACCGGTCCGACCGCCACCGCGCCGGCCGAGCGCTGCACTGCCTTGTACGTGTTGTTGCCGGTGTTCAGGTCCGGGAAGATCAGGACCGACGCGCGGCCTGCCACTTCGGAGTCCGGCAGCTTCGTGGCCGCCACCGACGGCTCGACCGCCGCGTCGTACTGGATCGGACCCTCGATGTGCAGATCCGGACGGGACTCGCGGACCAGCTTGGTCGCCTCCCGCACCTTGTCCACGTCCGCGCCCGACCCGGACGTGCCCGTCGAGTACGACAGCATCGCGATCCGCGGCTCCACGCCGAAGCGGGCGGCCGTCGCCGCCGACTGGACGGCGATGTCGGCGAGTTGCTCGGCGTTCGGGTCCGGGTTGACCGCGCAGTCGCCGTAGACGAGCACCCGGTCGGCCAGGCACATGAAGAACACGGACGAGACGATCGCGGCTTCCGGCTTCGCCCTCCCGTCTCCCACCGCCGCCCTGCCGGTCGTGCTCCGCACGGCGCCTTTGGCTCTTATGATCTCGAAGGCGGGGCGGATGGTGGCCGCGGTGGAGTGCACCGAGCCCGACACCATGCCGTCGGCCAGGCCCTCGTCGACCATCAGGGTGCCGAAGTAGTTCACGTCCGACACCACGTCGTACGCCAGCTCGACCGTGACGCCCTTGTGGGCCCGCAGTCCCGCGTAGCGCTCGGCGAACCGCTGGCGCAGTTCCGAGGTCGCCGGGTCGATCAGCTGTGCGGCCGACAGGTCGATGCCGAGGTCGGCGGCCTTCTTGCGGATCACCTCGGTGTCGCCGAGGAGCGTCAGGTCGCACACGTTCCGGCGGATCAGCACGTCCGCGGCGCGCAGCACGCGCTCCTCCGTGCCTTCGGGCAGCACCACGCGGCGGCGCTCGGCGCGGGCCTGCTCCAGCAGCTTGTGTTCGAACATCATGGGGGTGACCCGGCCGCTGCGGGCCACCGCGAGGCGGGCCAGCAAGTCGGCGGCGTCCACATGACGCTCGAAGACGCCGAGCGCGGTCTCCGCCTTGCGCGGTGTGGACGCGTTCAACTTCCCTTCGAGGGTGAACAGTTCAGCCGCCGTGGGGAAGCTGAGGCCCGGGACGGAGACCACCGGCGTGCCGGGCGCGAGCCGGGCGGCGAGGGTGAGGACCTCCTCGCTCGGGCGCTCGTTCAGCGTCAGGACCACTCCGGCGATGGGCGGGGTGCCGGCCGAGTGAGCCGCGAGGGCGCCCACGACCAGATCCGCACGGTCGCCCGGCGTGACCACGAGACAGCCGGGTGTCAGCGCGTTCAGCAGGTTCGGCAGCATCGCGCCGCCCAAGACGAAGTCCAGGGCGTCGCGCGCGAGGCCGGAGTCGTCGCCGAGGAGCACCGTGCCGCCGAGGGCGTGCGTGATCTGGGCGACCGTGGGCGCGGCGAGCGCGGGCTCGTCGGGAAGCACATAGCAGGGGACCGGCAGGCGGGCCGTGAGCCGCTCGGCTATGCCCGCGCGCTCGGCGGGGGCCACCCGGTTGGCGACCATGGCGAGGACGTCGCAGCCCAGGCCCTCGTAGGCGCGGAACGCGTTGCGCGTCTCCGCCCGTACGGCCTCCGGGCTCTGGCCCTTGCCGCCGACCACCGCGATCACGGAGGCGCCGAACTCGTTGGCCAGCCGGGCGTTGAGCGCCAACTCGTCGGGGAGCTGGGTGGCGGCGTAGTCCGTGCCGAGGACCAGGACGACCTCGTACTCCCTGGCCACCGTCAGAAACCGCTCCACCAGCTGCGAGACCAGCTCGTCGGTGCCCTTCTCGGCCTGGAGCGCGGCTGCCTCGTAGTAGTCCATGCCGTAGACCGTCGCCGGGTCCTGGGAGAGCCGGTAGCGCGCACGCAGCAGTTCGAAGAGGCGGTCGGGGCCGTCGTGGACGAGGGGGCGGAAGACGCCCACCCGGTCCACCTGGCGGGTCAGAAGCTCCATGACCCCCAGCTCGACCACCTGCCGTCCGTCTCCGCGGTCGATCCCGGTCACGTACACGCTGCGCGTCACGCGTGCTCTCCGTCCATGTCCATGAGGTCCATGCCGTGGCGTACCACTGCTCTGCCGAGTGCTCCGCCGTACGGGACGGCGGAGCCAGGGCCTGCCCGGCCCCGGGGGCGTGCGGAAAAACCGCTCGTGGGCGGCATAGCCCTCTTGACAATACCTCTGCCGCTGGATAAGGCGCCCGCCGGGCAGGGCAGGGGCGCGAGACGGGCAGGAGGGGGGCGCGAGAGGGGTACAACAGGGCGGTTGCAGGGCGCGGAGCAGCAGGGAGCGCGGCGGCTCCCGGGCCCGTGGGACAATCGGACCTGAGCTCACATGTTCCGCTGACGAGCAGGAGACACAGCACGATGCGCATCGGAGTTCTCACCGCAGGCGGCGACTGCCCGGGTCTGAACGCAGTGATCCGCTCGGTCGTGCACCGTGCCATGACGGGTCACGGCGACGAAGTCATCGGTTTCGAGGACGGGTTCAAGGGCCTCCTCGACGGCCACTACCGCCCGCTCGACCTCAACGCGGTCAGCGGCATCCTCGCCCGGGGCGGCACGATTCTCGGCTCGGCGCGCCTGGAGCGCGGCCGGCTGCGCGAAGCGGCCGAGAACGCGGCGGAGTTGGCGAAGCAGTACGGCCTCGACGCGCTCATCCCGATCGGTGGCGAAGGCACGCTCACCGCGTCCCGGATGCTGTCCGACGCGGGGATGCCCGTCGTCGGCGTCCCCAAGACCATCGACAACGACATCTCCTCCACCGACCGCACCTTCGGCTTCGACACCGCCGTCATGGTCGCCACCGAGGCCATCGACCGCCTCAAGACCACCGCGGAGTCGCACCAGCGGGTCATGGTCGTCGAGGTGATGGGCCGGCACGCCGGCTGGATCGCCCTCGAGTCCGGGATGGCGGGCGGCGCGCACGGCATCTGCCTGCCCGAGCGGCCGTTCGAGGTGGGCGACCTGGTCAAGATGGTCGAGGAGCGCTTCGCCCGCGGCAAGAAGTTCGCGGTCATCTGCGTCGCGGAGGGCGCGCACCCGGCGGAGGGTTCCATGGAGTACGCCAAGGGCGAGATCGACCAGTTCGGCCACGAGCGCTTCCAGGGCATCGGCAACCGGCTCGCCGCCGAGCTGGAGCGCCGGCTCGGCAAGGAGGCAAAGCCGGTCATCCTCGGCCATGTGCAGCGCGGTGGCACGCCGACCGCGTACGACCGGGTGCTCGCGACGCGCTTCGGGTGGCATGCGGTGGAGGCTGCGCACCGGGGGGAGTTCGGCATGATGGCCGCCTTGCACGGGACGAACGTGGAGATGGTGCCGCTGGCCGGTGCGGTCACCCGGCTGAAGACCGTCCCGGAGAACCGGATGTTCGAGGCGGAGTCCGTCTTCTGACCGGACCGGCCGGGCCGGACTTCGCCGCCGGCCGGCCGGAAGCTTGGCCGAGTGGCCTTGATCGTCCTCCTGTGGCCGATCAGGGCCACTCGGTTCTTCCCCGCCGTTGGACGGCGCAGGCCACGCTCCACAGCGAGATGCGTGCGGGTGTGCAGGCGGCCGGCCACGAGGGCAGGTGCAGAGATATGGCTGCGGCCTGCATCGACGACGGCGCGGGGCTGCTGTTCTCGTTCGGCCGGCGGCGGTCCGGGGATGCCGGTCAGCGACGGGCGAGCTCCCAGAAGTGATCCACGATGCGCTCCAGGAACTCCCGACCCGCGCCCCCGGTGTCCTCCGACGCGGCGCCCCAGCTGAGCGTGGCGACCATGCGGGACTGGTACTCGGTGTGCAGTTGCTGGAGCACGTCCTGGAGCTGGTGGCGCGGCATGGGAACCATCTTGCCCACCGGCCGCACGTACGCGTGCCAGCGCGAGGTCACCGCGTCGCGCAGCAGCTCGGCCAGCTCCTCGTCCCGGCCGGTCGCCGCAAGCAGATCACGGGGCGAGAGACCGAGCACCTCGGCGAGGGCGGCGGTCTGCCGCTCGTTCCCCCGCCATCTGCCCGAATCCTCCATCCGCTGGTAGGCGGAGAAGTCGACTCCCACCCGGCGGGCGAGCTCGTCGCTCGCGAGGCCGCGTGCGATCCGGTGCTCGCGCAGGCTCGTCGCGGCGGACAGCAGCTCACCGGGGGAGCACCACAACACGCCTGCCAGGGCGGTCAGTTCGCGTGAGTCGGGTACGGCGAGGCCACGCTCCCAGGCCGCGACCGTGTCCGGCGTGACGTGCAGCCCGTACTGGGCCCGCAGCCCGTACGCCACATGTCCGGGTGCCATCCCCAACGCCTCGCGCAGTCGGCGCGCGGCGGGGGCGTTGAAGGGAGGGGAGGGGTTGTGCTGCACCCGCACAACGTAGGGGTGGACGGCCACCGCTGACTACGGTGCGTACACACAAAGCCACGGTTCGTGGAATCATCCTAGTTGATCACTCATTGGGGCCGTCCGGACGGTTACCGGACGGTTTTCCGGCCTCGTGGAGTCGCCGCCGAATCGTCCGAGCGGGGCAGGTCCACCTTCATCCGTCGCAGACGGGCCCGTGCAGAATGCGCCTACCCGGACGCGCTTCCGTCCGCGTGGGGCCGCCTGAGTGAAGGCCGTGCCGCCTCAGCGGAGCGTGCTGATCCAGCGGTACTGGAGCTCGGGCCGGCCGATCTGGCCGTACTGAGGAGAGCGTGCCGCGCGTCCGGCGGTGACGAGATGCTCCAGATAACGGCGCGCCGTGATACGCGAGATGCCGACCGCCGCGGCGGCCTCCGTCGCGGTCAGACCTTCCGCGGACTCGCGCAGGGTCCGCGTGACCGCCTCGAGGGTCGGGCCGCTGAGGCCCTTCGGGAGCGAGGTGGTGGTACGGGGAGTGCGCAGCGTCGCGAGTGCACGGTCGACCTCGTCCTGGCCGCTCGCCTCACCGGCCGTGGCACGGAACTCGGCGTAACGGGTGAGCCGGTCGCGCAGGGTGGCGAAGGTGAACGGCTTCAGGACGTACTGCACGACCCCGAGCGACACGCCCTCACGGACGATCGTGAGATCGCGGGCGGAGGTGACGGCGATGACGTCGGCGGAGTGACCGGCCGCGCGCAGGGACCGTACGAGCGCCAGGCCGTGACCGTCGGGGAGGTACAGGTCGAGCAGCAGCAGGTCCACGTCGGTGCGCTCCAGGGCGCGTACGGCCTCCGCGCGGGAGTGCGCGATCCCGGCGACCGTGAATCCGCCGACGCGCCCGACGTAGAGGGCGTGGGCGTCGGCGGCGACGGGATCGTCCTCGACGACGAGGACTCTGATCGTCATACGGAAACCTCCGCGGGGTGCAGCGGCAGCCGTACGGTGAACTCCGCGCCGCCGTCCGGGCCGTGGTCGAGCAGTATGGTGCCGCGTCCCCGGTGCACGGCCTGCTGCACCAGCGCGAGCCCGAGCCCGCGGCCGGCGCCGTGCGTGGACCAGCCGCGGTGGAACACCTGCTCGGTGTCGGCGGCCCCGACACCGGCACCGCTGTCTCCGACGCGCAGCAGCAGCTCGCCGTTCTCGACCCGCGCGGTCACGGTCACCCGCCCGCGCCCGCCGCGTGCGGGGGCGGGCGGCGCGGCCGGCGCGTGGCCGGTGTCCGGGGCTTTCGGCCGCGGCGCACTCGGAGCGCCGCCGTCCGACCCCTCCGCACCCTCCGCGGTGGCGGGCGTGACCGCCACCGCATCGGACGCCGCGTCGACCGCGTTGTCGACCAGATTGCCCAGGATCGTCACCAGATCCCGGGAGGGGAGCGAGCGGGGGATCACGCCGTCGTCGATGCGGCTGTCCTCCGCGAGGACCAGTTCCACTCCGCGTTCGTTCGCCTGGGCCGCCTTGCCGAGGAGCAGGGCCGCCAGTACCGGTTCGCCGACCGCGTCGACGACACGGTCGGTCAGGGCCTGGGCCAGCTCCAGTTCGGCCGTGGCGAAGACGATCGCCTCGTCCGCGCGGCCCAGCTCGATCAGCGAGACGACCGTGTGGAGCCGGTTGGCGGCCTCGTGCGCCTGGGACCGCAGGGCCCGTGTGAAGCCCCGCTCCGAGTCCAGCTCTCCCGAGAGCGCCTGCAGCTCCGTGTGGTCGCGCAGGGTCACCACCGTGCCGCGCTGCTCGCCGCCCACGACCGGCTGGGTGTTCACGACGACGACCCGGTCCGCGCTCAGATGCACCTCGTCGACCCGGGGCTCCGACGCCAGCAGCGCCCCCGTCAGCGGCCGCGGCAGGCCGAGGTCGGCGACATGGCGGCCCACGGCGTCCTCGTCGAGGCCGAGCAGCTCACGCGCGCCGTCGTTGGCGAGCGCGATCCGCCGGCCGCCGTCGAGCATCACGAGCCCTTCGCGCACCGCGTGCAGCGCGGCCTCGTGGTAGTCGTGCATCCGCCCCAGCTCGGCCGCGTTCATCCCATGCGTGTGCCGTCGCAGCCGGGCGTTGATGACGTATGTGCCGACGCCGCCGAGCGCCAGCGCCGCACCGGCCATGACGATCAGCGCGGTGACCTGTTCCCGTACCTGCTGGGTGATCTCGTCGACGGTGATGCCGGCGCTGACGATCGCGACGACCTTCCCGCCGTCGTACACCGGCGCCACCGTGCGCACCGACAGCCCGAGCGTCCCGACGTACTGCTCGCTGAAGATCCGGCCGCGCAGAGCGGGCTTGATATGGCCGAGATATGTCCGTCCGATCCGGTCGGGCTCCGGATGCGTCCAGCGCCGGCCCTGCGGGTCCATGACCACGACGAAGTCCATGCCGGCGTCCCTGCGCAGCGACTCGGCGTACGGCTGGAGCGCTGCCGACGGATCGGCGGAGTTCACCGCCTCGACGACCGACGGCGAGCGCGCGGCGGCCGCCGCTGCGGCCCGTGACTGCAGGCGCGCGCTCTCCTCGGCCTGCGACCGGTCCGTGACGTACGCGAAGAGCGCGCAGCCCGCCACGATCGCGGCGACCAGCACCACCTGCATGGCGAAAAGCTGGCCCGCGAGGCTGCGGGGACGGGGAATGCGCATGCGCCCAGTCTGCCCGGCCGGATCTGTATGCCGGATTTGTATGAACGAAAGGAACGCAAGGGTGACCGGCGTCACGTGCCGGTGGATAGTCGCTGAGATCCATCGGGACGTGGACGGCATTCGAACGAGGAGGCACCCCGTGGCCACTACAGCCGCAGGCAAGCGGGACCGTACCCATTATCTGTATCTGGCAGTCATCGGCGCGGTGGTGCTCGGCATCATCGTCGGCTTCGCCGCCCCGGGGGTCGCCGTCGAGCTCAAGCCCCTCGGCACGGGCTTCGTGAACCTCATCAAGATGATGATCTCGCCGGTGATCTTCTGCACGATCGTGCTGGGCATCGGCTCCGTGCGCAAGGCCGCCAAGGTCGGCGCCGTCGGCGGACTGGCGCTCGGATACTTCCTGGTCATGTCGACTGTCGCCCTCGCCATCGGCCTGCTCGTCGGCAACCTGCTGGAGCCGGGCTCCGGCCTCCACCTCACCGACGCTGCGCGTGAGGCCGGTGCCGAGCAGGCGTCCGGCGGCGGTGAGAGCACCGCGGAGTTCCTGCTCGGGATCATCCCGACCACGCTGGTCTCCGCCTTCACCGGCGGCGAGGTCCTGCAGACGCTGCTCGTCGCCCTGCTGGCAGGTTTCGCACTCCAGGCCATGGGCTCGTCCGGTGAGCCGGTGCTGCGCGGCATCGGGCACATCCAGCGTCTCGTCTTCCGCATCCTCGCCATGATCATGTGGGCCGCGCCGATCGGCGCGTTCGGCGCCATCGCGGCGGTGGTCGGCGAGACCGGTCTGGACGCCCTGAAGTCGCTCGCCGTCATCATGATCGGCTTCTACGTCACCTGCGCCCTGTTCGTCTTCGTGGTGCTGGGCCTGATGCTGCGCCTGATCGCCGGCGTGAACCTGTTCTCGCTGCTGAAGTACCTGGGCCGCGAGTTCCTGCTGATCCTCTCCACATCTTCTTCGGAGTCCGCGCTGCCGCGGCTGATCGCGAAGATGGAGCACATGGGCGTGAGCAAGCCGGTCGTCGGCATCACCGTCCCCACCGGCTACTCCTTCAACCTGGACGGCACCGCGATCTACCTGACGATGGCCTCGCTGTTCATCGCCAACGCGACGGGCGCGCCGCTGAGCGCCGGCGAGCAGATCTCCCTCCTCGTGTTCATGATCATTGCCTCGAAGGGTGCGGCGGGCGTCACCGGAGCGGGTCTGGCGACGCTCGCGGGCGGCCTGCAGTCGCACCGACCCGAGCTGGTCGACGGCGTCGGCCTGATCGTCGGCATCGACCGCTTCATGAGCGAGGCGCGCGCCCTGACGAACTTCGCGGGCAACGCCGTGGCGACGGTGCTGGTCGGAACCTGGACCAAGGAGATCGACAAGGAGCGGGTCACGCAGGTGCTCGCCGGCAAGGTCCCCTTCGACGAGAAGACGCTGGTCGACGACCACGCACCGCACGACGGCGGTGCCGGCGGCGAGGACGCCGTCGTCCCGCAGCCGCGGGACGACGAGCGGGAGCCCGTGAAGGTCTGACCCCCGCAGACCTTCCTCCGAAGCGCGTGTGCCGGACCCGTTCCGCGGGTCCGGCACACGCCGCTTTCCTGGGCGGCCGCCCCCTGCCTCGACGTCGGCGTCAGGGAATACCGTGTTCGACGGGGGCGAGCCGGTGGAGTCGATGGTGGGCGCCCGTCCCAAGCGCAGGCTGCCGCAGGAGCCGGAGGACGTGCTGACCACCGGATCCCGGACACGGCCCGCCGGGTGAGCACGTCACGGCTCGACCGCGTCACCGCTCGTGCCGCGTCACCGCTCGAGCGTGAGGCGGAGCCGGCTCTGGTGGACGTTGACGGCCGCGATCCGGACCTCGACGGCCTCGCCGGTCCGCAGCGTGCGGCCGGCGAGGTCGTCGTTGTGCAGTAGTCCCTCGACGCCGTCCGCGACGCGGACGAACACACCGAACGGCACCTCCTTGGTGACCGTGCCGCGCAGCATCTCGCCGATCCGGGTGCGTGCCAGTTCGCGCAGCGGGTCCGGGTGGAGGTCCTTGAGCGACAGTGAGACCCGCTCGCGGCCGTCCCGGTCCGGCATGTCGACACCGAGGACCGTGAAGGCCAGTTCCTGGCCCTCGTGGACCACGTCGGTCGGGAAGTCGATACGGCTCCAGGACACCTCGGGGATGTTCACGATCGCTTCCACGCCGCCGAGTTCGACGAAGGTGACGCCGAAGCTCGCGATGGCGGAGACCACGCCGGTCACCACGTCGCCCCGTACGAGTCCGCGCAGGAAGGCCTGCCGCTCGTCGCCGCGCAGCGTGAGCAGCTCGCGGGCGTCGGCCCGCGCGGGCTCGCTCAGCAGCGGCCGCCACGCGGTGAACAGCCGAAGCAGCGCTCCGCCGTGCTCGGCCCGGATGCCGGCGTTGACCACGGTCAGATCGAGTTCGTTGGCGGCCGTCAGTTCCGCGAAGTCCTGCCGCTGCCGGAGCGACGGCGTGAAGGTCCTGCCCGTGAAGCGGTCACGGAAGGCGGCGTCGTCCCGTGCCAGGGTGCGGTACGAGGAGCCGCGGTCGCAGCTCGCGTAGAAGTGCACGAGCTCCTCGGCTTCACTGCCGATGACCGCGGCGAGTTCGTCGCGACGCGTGTGCGGCAGGAGTGATGTCGCAAAGCCGTCCGTTCCGTAGAACGCGTGGCACAGCCCTGCCAGCTGCAGCGCCGGGCGTGCTCCCCAGCGGGCGAGCCGTTCGCGCACGCGTTCCAGGTGGGCGAGCAGCGTGCCGCCGGGGTGGGGCAGCTTGTCCGCGTCGTGGGCGCGGAGCAGATCCAGGGCGCGGTGTGCGGTGCCGGTCATGTCCCCCCTGCCGTCGCCCCCTGTGCGGCCGGGCCTCCCGGCGGGGTTCGGGGGCAAACAAATACCCCGGACCGAATTGACGGCCGGGGTGATTCTCTGCGTATATTAGTGGTTTCCGTATTCGCGGATTGCTTGCGTACGGAGAAGTTCAATAAACGCATCCTATCGCGTCTGGAGCTGAATTGTCAACCGAGGAATTGCAGCGGGAACAGCAATTCGTCTCCCTCGTCCATGAGCGGCTCGATCAGCTCAGGGCGGAGGCCGAAGCCACCCTGAACGCCACGATCGCGCAGGTCGGGACCGGTCGGCAGGCGCGCGTCGAGCGGGACGTCGGGGTGGTGGAGCACTCCGCGTCGCTCGCCGCACTGAATGCCGCGGACTCCGGACTCTGTTTCGGACGCATCGACCGGCGCGACGGAGTGACCCATCACATCGGGCGTACCGGAATCCGCCGGGACGACGCCGAGCGCACTCCGCTGCTCATCGACTGGCGTGCCCCCGTCGCGCGGCCGTTCTATCTCGCCACCGGCTACGAACCGATGGGGCTGCGCCGGCGGCGCCACATCACCACGCAGGGCCGGACCGTCACGGCGCTGCACGACGAGATCATGGATCTCGCCGACACCACCCGCACCGGCTACGAGTCGCACGACGCCGACGAGGTGCTGTTCGCCGCACTCAACAGCGCACGCACCGGCCGCATGGGCGACATCGTGTCGACGATCCAGGCGGAGCAGGACCGGATCATCCGTGCCCCGCAGCGCGGTGTGCTCGTCGTTGAGGGCGGGCCCGGGACGGGCAAGACCGCGGTCGCGCTGCACCGGGCCGCCTATCTGCTGTACGCGCACAGGGAGCAGCTCGCCAAGCGCGCCGTGCTGATCGTCGGGCCCAATCCCGCCTTCCTCGGCTACATCGGTGAGGTGCTGCCTTCGCTCGGCGAGACCGGCGTGCTGCTGTCGACGGTCGGCGAGCTGTTCCCCGGAGTGCACGCCACCGGCACCGACAGCCCCGCCGCGGCGGCCCTCAAGGGGCGGGCCGAGATGGCCGACGTGCTCGCCAGGGCCGTACGCGAACGTCAGCAGGTGCCCGACAAGGACGCGCCGCTCGTCGTCCCGCACGACGACGGAGACCTCGTCATCGACTGGGCCATGGCCGTCGAGGCACGGCACAAGGCCCGCGAGACCGGGCTGCCGCACAATCTCGCCCGGCCGTACTTCGTGTTCCGGATCATCGACGATCTGACCACCCAGCTCGCCGACCGGATCGGCGCCGACCCGTACGGCGGCCCCAACTTCCTCGGCCCCGACGACATCGCGCAGTTGGGCAAGGGCGTCGCCGCCAGCGCCGATGTGCACTCCGCGATCGCCGCACTGTGGCCACCGCTCACCCCGCAGGAGTTCCTCGCGGACTACCTGGCGGAGCCGACGCATCTGCCGGAGGAGGAAGCCGGGCTCGTCCGGCGCCCCGCCGGCCCGTGGACGCCCGCCGATGTCGCCCTTCTCGACGAGGTGGCCGAACTCCTCGGCGAGGACGACTCCGCTGCCCGCGCCGCCGCCGAGGCCGAGCGCGCGCGGCAGATCGCGTATGCGCAGGGCGTGCTCGAGGTCTCGTACGCCTCCCGGACGTACGAGTTCGAGGACAGGCACGACGAGGAGTCGGAGGTGCTCGCCGCGCACGACATCATCGACGCGGAGCGGATGGCCGAGCGCCACGAGGAGGCCGACCACCGCAGTGCCGCGGAACGCGCCGCCGCCGACCGGACCTGGGCCTTCGGGCACATCATCGTCGACGAGGCGCAGGAGCTCTCCGCGATGGCCTGGCGACTGCTGATGCGGCGCTGCCCGACCCGGTCGATGACGCTGGTCGGCGACCCGGCGCAGACCGGGGACGCGGCGGGCTGCGCCTCATGGCAGGAGATCCTCGAGCCCTACGTCGGTGACCGCTTCGAGCACACCCGTCTCGCGGTCAACTACCGCACGCCCGCCGAGATCATGGAGCTGGCGGCCGAGGTGCGGCGCAGCGAGGACCCGGCGTTCCAGCCGCCGCGTTCGGTGCGGTCCACGGGTGTCGAGCCGTGGGAGGTGACCGTGGATCCGGCGGAGCTGGCGTCCACGGTCACCGCCCGGGTCGCCGACGCCCCGCGGGAGGGCCGGATCGCGGTGATCGCACCGAACACACTGCACGCCGCGCTCGCGGAGGCGCTGCCGGAGGTCTCCGCCACGGGCGAGCCGGACCTGACCCGGCCGGTCGTCCTGCTCGACCCGAGGTCCGCCAAGGGGCTCGAGTTCGACACCGTGATCGTGGCCGAGCCGGAGCTGATCCGCTCCGGCTCGGCCAACGGCGTCAACGACCTCTATGTGGCGTACACCAGGGCGACGCAGCGCCTCGGTGTGGTGCGCACCTGATGCCCGCCTGAACGGTGAAGCGGGCCGGCGCAGAGGCGTCCGGCCCGCTTCCTTCCAGCCGGCTCAGACCGGGCGGAACCAGATCGTCGCCAGCGGCGGCAGCGTCGGGGCGATCGACGTGCGCCGGCCGTGCGACTCCACCTGCTCAGCCTTCAGCGGATCGGCGTTGAGCACGCCGGAGCCGCCGAAGCGCTCCTCGTCGGTGTTGAGGACCTCCGTCCACGCCGTGACCGACTCCGGCACGCCCAGGCGGAAGTCGTACCGCACCACCGGCGAGAAGTTGCTCACGGCCAGCAGCGGGCGCCCCTCCTTGTCGAAGCGCAGGAAGGCGAAGACGTTGTCCTCCCAGGCCCCGCCGTCCACCCAGTCGAAGCCCTCCGGCTCGGTGTCCCGCTGCCACAGGGCGGGGGCGCCGCCGTAGACGGTGTTCAGCTCGCGCACCAGGTCACGCACTCCGCGATGGTCCGGCTCCGCCGCGTACGACGGGTCGAGCAGCCACCAGTCGGGGCCATGGCCTTCCGACCACTCGGCGCCCTGCGCGAACTCCTGCCCCATGAACAGCAGTTGCTTGCCGGGGTGTGCCCACATGAAGCCCAAGTAGGCGCGGTGGTTGGCGCGCTGCTGCCACCAGTCGCCCGGCATCTTGCTCACCAGCGCCCGTTTGCCGTGCACGACCTCGTCGTGCGAGATGGGCAGGACGTAGTTCTCGCTGTACGCGTACACCATCGAGAACGTCATCTCGTTGTGGTGGTACTTGCGGTGCACCGGCTCCTTCGACACGTACTGGAGCGAGTCGTGCATCCAGCCCATGTTCCATTTCAGGCCGAAGCCGAGACCACCGTGGTGCGTCGGGCGGGTCACGCCGTTCCACGCCGTGGACTCCTCGGCGATCGTGACCACCCCCGGATTGCGCCGGTAGACGGTGGCGTTCATCTCCTGCAGGAAGCCGACCGCGTCCAGGTTCTCCCGGCCGCCGTGCTCGTTAGGCGACCACTGGCCGTCCTCGCGGGAGTAGTCGAGGTAGAGCATCGAGGCGACCGCGTCGACCCGCAGCCCGTCGATGTGGAACTCCTCGCACCAGTAGGTCGCATTCGCCACCAGGAAATTCCGGACCTCCTTGCGTCCGTAGTCGAACTCGAGGGTGCCCCAGTCCGGATGCGCCGCCCGCGCCGGATCGCTGTGCTCGTACAGCGGGCGGCCGTCGAACTCGGCCAGCGCCCAGTCGTCGCGCGGGAAGTGCGCGGGCACCCAGTCCACGAGCACGCCGATGCCGGCCCGGTGCAGGCTGTCCACGAGGTGGCGGAAGTCGTCCGGCGTGCCCATGCGGGAGGTCGGCGCGTAGAAGCCGGTCACCTGGTAGCCCCAGGAGCCGCCGAAGGGATGCTCGGCGACCGGCATGAACTCCACATGGGTGAAGCCGAGGTCCTTCACATATTTCGGCAACTGCACGGCGAGTTGACGATAGGTCAGTCCAGGGCGCCAGGACGGAAGATGCAGCTCGTAGACCGACAGCGGCGCCTCGTGGAGCGGCCGGTCGCCGCGGTGCGCCATCCACTCCTGGTCGCCCCACTCGTGGCGCGACTCGGTCACGATCGACGCGTTGGCGGGCGGCACCTCGGTGCGCCGGGCCATCGGGTCGGCGCGCTGGGTGTGCGAACCGTCGGGGCGGGTGATCTCGAACTTGTAGAGCGAGCCCTCGCCGATGCCCGGCAGGAACAGCTCCCACACGCCCGTCGCGCCGAGCGAGCGCATCGGGAAGCCCGAGCCGTCCCAGTAGTTGAAGTCGCCGACGACCCGCACGCCTTGCGCGTTCGGCGCCCAGAGCGTGAACCGCGTGCCGGTGACGCCCTGGTGAGTCACCGGGTGCGCGCCCAGCGCCTTCCACAACTCCTCGTGCCTGCCCTCGCCGATCAGATACAGGTCGAGCTCGCCGAGAGCGGGCAGGAAGCGGTACGGGTCCTCGACCTCGAACCCGTCCTCGTGGCCCTCGTAGGTGACGAGAAGCCGGTAGTCGGGGGCGGTGCGCAGGGGAAGAACACCGGAGAAGAGGCCGTCGCCTTCGCTGTTCAGCTCGGCGCGCAGCCCCTTGGCGACGACGGTGACGGACAGGGCGTGGGGGCGCAGCACGCGCATCTGGATGCCGCCGCGCACCGAGTGGGCGCCGAGCAGGGCGTGCGGGTCGTGGTGGCTGCCGCTGAGGAGGCGGCCCCGGTCGTCGTCGCCCAGGGGCTTCGCCGCGCGGACTCCGCGCCCGTCGCGCGGTCGCGGCGCGGCGGCCCGCTGGGCGCGGGTGGCCTTGCCGGAGCCGAAGCCGGCGCTGGAGCCGGAGCCTGCGTCGCTGCCGGTGGGGCCGGGGCGGGCCGCGGCCGGTGCCACTGGTTCGTTGGTCCCGCCGGGTGCGCCGCCGGGCCCGCCCGTGGGGGCCGTACCGCCCGTCCGCCGCCCGGTGGCGGCGCCGGGCCTGGACGGGGCAGGACGGGCCTTCTGCTCCGCCGCCGCGTCCGTCGCCTCGGCGGGTGTCGTGGCCGGGCGGCTCGCGCCGAGGTCGGCCCGGGGTGTCGCGGACCCGACGAGGGCACGGACAGCCCCTTCGGGCGCGGCGGTCGTGCCCGCCGGCTTGGCGGCCGCGGCCATGTCCGTGTCCGAGGCGGCCGGTTCGCCCGTCGCCGCCTCCTGCTCGCTCGCACCCGCGGGCTCCGGCACGGTCACGTCCGCTCCGGTGCTCGAGGGTCGGCCCGTCGGCTTCCCGGCGCCGGAGGGCTTCCGGGCGCCGGAGGCCTTCCGGGCCGGGGCGTCCGCGTCCGTGCCCGCGGCTGCCGGGGTGGCCGGCGTCTCGGTCGGTGTCGTCTCGGTCGTCGGCTGCGGCACATCCGGTTCGGAGGGGTTACGGGAGGAGCGGCGGGGGGTCACGGATCGGCCTCCTAGGGCGACGGTGGCGACAGCGGGGGAAGCGGTGCTGAGTCAGTCGAGCGCGGCGAGCCGTTCGATCGCGGCCATCGGCACCGGCAGCCAGTCGGGCCGGTGCCTGGCCTCGTAGACGACCTCGTAGACCGCTTTGTCGGTCTCGTAGGCGCGGAGCAGCTCCGGCTCCTCGCGCGGGTCGTCGCCGCCGGCCGCGGCGTAGCCGTCGCAGTAGGCGTCCCGGCACCGCTCCGCCCACGCCGGATTCCACGGGCGGTGCGTGCGGGCCGCGTAGTCGAACGAGCGGAGCATGCCCGCGACGTCACGGACGGTCGGCTGCGGCCTGCATCGTTCGGTGAGCGGCCTGGCCGGCTCGCCCTCGAAGTCGATGACGGACCAGGGGGTGTCTTTCGGGCCTCGCAGTATCTGGCCGAGATGCAGGTCGCCGTGGACCCGCTGGGCCGCCCAGGTCCGCCCGCGTCTGCCGAGCGCCGCGACGGCGTCGAAGGCGGAGCGCAGCCGCGGTCCGTACGGCATCAGCGCGGGCACCGCCTGCGCGGCCGCGTCCAGCCGCCCGCCCATCGCCGCCGCGAGCTGCTCGGTCCGAGGTCCGTTCAGTTTCACGGTCGGCAGGGCGTCGGCGAGCGCCGTGTGCACCTCGGCGGTGACGCGTCCCAGCGCATGGGCCTCGCCGAGGAAGGACCGGCCGCAGGCCAGCGCCTCCAGCGCGAGGACCCATCCGTCGCGCGAGCCGGGCAGGAAGGGCTGGAGCACGCCCAGGGTGAAAGGTTCCGGCGCGGTCGTCTCGTACCAGGCGACGGGCACGGGCACCCGCTCGCACCCGGCGCGGGCGAGGGCGAGCGGCAGCTCCAGGTCGGGATTGGGGCCGGGATGGATACGGCGGAAGAGCTTGAGGATGTACGCATCGCCGTAGATGAGCGAGGAGTTGGACTGCTCGGCGTCCAGCGGCCGGGCCGGCAGCTCCCCGGGGATGTCGGGCGCGCCGTCGAAGCGGTCGAAGCGCAGCGGTCCGAGCGACCCGGGGGTGCGCAGCCGTTCCAGGAGCAGTGCGGCGAGCCGTGGATCGCGGGTTCCTTCGTACACGGTCCGTCCGGCGAGCGGGCCCTCGGTGAGGTGTCCGATCAACGCGGGGGCCAGCGCGGGCGGCAGGGTTTCGCGTACGCCGATGAGGAGTTGGTAGCAGTCGGCGGACCGCGCGGGCATGTCCCGCTGGCGCACCCGTACGAGCAGGTGCAGCAGCCCCGGACCCGGTCCGTTCAGGGGCAGCAGTTCCGTCGCGGAGACGGGTGTGAAACCGGCGACCGCGCACCCCTTGCCCGCGAACCAGCGCTGCCCTGGCAGCCATTGGTGCAGCAGGGGGGCGAGCGACTGGAGCAGGCCGAGCGGAGTCCGGGTGGATGCAGCCTCCGACATGGGCATCGCGTCCTTTCCCCGGGTACACCACGAATGCGCAAAGTGTCCCGGATTGCAGCTGTGGCTGTCCGGCGGCGCGCGGGGATGAAGGGGGGAGTGCCCGATGCGGGGCGGTGGAAACCGCCCCGCCGGAGTAGGGGGCGCCTTTCGGACCGGTTCTGTTCCCTTCGTGGACACTTCAGGCTGAGAGCGCGGTGGCCTTCGCGTCCTTGCGCAGACGGAACCAGTAGAAGCCGTGACCTGCGAGGGTGAGCAGATACGGCCATTGACCGATCGGCGGGAACCGCACTCCGCCGATGAGTTCCACCGGATGCCGTCCACTGAAGGTCCGCAGATCGAGCTCCGTGGGCTGCGCAAAGCGCGAGAAGTTGTGGACGCACAGGACCAGGTCGTCCTTGTACTCGCGCAGGAACGCCAGCACCGCCGGGTTGGACGACGGCAGTTCCGTGTACGAGCCAAGCCCGAAGGCCGGATTCTGCTTACGGATCTCGATCATCCGCCGGGTCCAGTGCAGCAACGACGACGGCGACGACATCGACGCCTCGACGTTGGTGACCTGGTAGCCGTAGACCGGGTCCATGATGGTCGGCAGGTACAGCCGCCCCGGGTCGCAGGACGAGAAGCCCGCGTTGCGGTCCGGGGTCCACTGCATCGGGGTGCGGACCGCGTCCCGGTCGCCGAGCCAGATGTTGTCGCCCATCCCGATCTCGTCCCCGTAGTAGAGGATCGGGGAGCCGGGCAGCGACAGCAGCAGCGCGGTGAACAGCTCGATCTGGTTGCGGTCGTTGTCCAGCAGGGGGGCGAGCCGCCGGCGGATGCCGATATTGGCGCGCATCCGCGGGTCCTTGGCGTACTCGGCGTACATGTAGTCGCGCTCTTCGTCCGTGACCATCTCGAGCGTCAGCTCGTCGTGGTTGCGCAGGAAGATGCCCCACTGGCAGCTCTTGGGGATGGACGGCGTCTTGGCCAGGATTTCCGAGACCGGGTAGCGGGACTCGCGCCGTACGGCCATGAAGATCCGCGGCATCACCGGGAAGTGGAACGCCATGTGGCACTCGTCGCCGCCGACCGCGTAGTCGCCGAAGTAGTCGACGACGTCCTCCGGCCACTGGTTGGCCTCCGCGAGCAGCACGGTGTCCGGGTAGTGGGTGTCGATCTCCTTGCGGACCCGCTTCAGGAAGGAGTGGGTGCGGGGGAGGTTCTCGCAGTTGGTGCCCTCCTCCTGGTACAGGTACGGCACGGCGTCCAGCCGGAAGCCGTCGATGCCCAGGTCCAGCCAGAACCGCAGCGCGGAGATGATCTCCTCCTGCACTGCCGGGTTCTCGTAGTTGAGATCCGGCTGGTGGGAGAAGAAGCGGTGCCAGTAGTACTGCTTGCGCACCGGGTCGAAGGTCCAGTTCGACGCCTCGGTGTCGACGAAGATGATCCGGGCGTCCTGGTACTGCTTGTCGTCGTCGGCCCAGATGTAGTAGTCGCCGTACGGGCCGTCCGGGTCGCTGCGCGACTGGAGGAACCACGGGTGCTGGTCGCTGGTGTGGTTCATGACGAAGTCGATGATGACGCGCATGCCGCGCTGGTGGGCGGCGTCGACGAACTCGACGAAGTCGGCGAGGTCACCGAACTCGGGCAGCACCGAGGTGTAGTCGGCGACGTCGTAACCGCCGTCCCGCAGCGGGGACTTGAAGAACGGCGGCAACCACAGGCAGTCCACGCCCAGCCATTGCAGATAGTCCAGCTTGGCGGTGATGCCCTTGAGGTCGCCCACGCCGTCGCCGTTGCTGTCCTGGAAGGAGCGGACCAGGACCTCGTAGAAGACGGCGCGCTTGAACCAGTCGGGGTCGCGGTCGCGCGCCGGGGTGTCCTCGAACGTGTCGTGGACGGGCTCATTCACGATCATGATGTGGGTGACCCTCCGGTCTGCTGGGACGGTCGCAGGGTGAGGACGTGCGCGGGCGCGATGCCCGGCTCGAGGCGCACATAGTTGGCCCTGCCCCAGTGATAGGTCTCGCCGGTGAGCTCGTCGCGCACCGGTACGGTCCCGCCCCCTGCGAGACCGAGTTGCGGCATGTCCAACGAGACCGTGGCCTCCTGGGTGTGGTGGGGGTCGAGGTTCGCCACGACCAGGACGACGTCCGATCCACAGCGTTTGGAGTAGGCGATCACCCGGTCGTTGTCCACATGGTGGAAGTGGATGTCGCGCAGCTGCTGGAGGGCGGGATGGCGGCGCCTGATCCGGTTGAGGGCGGTGATCAGCGGCGAGATCGTACGGCCCTCGCGCTCCGCCGACTCCCAGTCCCGCGGGCGCAGTTCGTACTTCTCCGAGTGCCGGTACTCCTCGCTGCCGGGCCGGAGCGGCACGTTCTCGCAGAGCTCGTAGCCCGCGTACACGCCCCAGGAGGGCGACATGGTCGCGGCGAGCACCGCCCGCACCTCGTAGGCGGGCCGGCCGCCCTCCTGGAGGTAGGCGTGCAGGATGTCCGGGGTGTTCACGAAGAAGTTCGGCCGCATGTACGACGCCGCGTCGCCGGAGAGCTCGGTGACGTACTCGGTGAGTTCGTGCTTCGTGTTGCGCCAGGTGAAGTACGTGTACGACTGCTGGAAGCCGATCGCGCCCAGGGTGTGCATCATCGCCGGCCTGGTGAACGCCTCCGCCAGGAAGATGACATCGGGGTCGCTGCCGTTGATCTCCGCGATCACTTTCTCCCAGAAGACGACCGGTTTGGTGTGCGGGTTGTCGACGCGGAAGATCCGCACGCCGTGGCCCATCCAGAACCGCAGCACCCGCACCGTCTCGCGGACCAGCCCGGGCATGTCCGCGTCGAACGCGACCGGGTAGATGTCCTGGTACTTCTTCGGCGGGTTCTCCGCGTACGCGATGGTGCCGTCGGCCCGGTGGTGGAACCACTCCGGGTGCTCCTTCACCCACGGGTGGTCGGGGGAGCACTGCAGCGCGAAGTCGAGCGCGACCTCCATGCGCAGCGAGCGGGCGGCCGTCACGAAGTGGTCGAAGTCGGCGAGCGTGCCGAGGTCGGGGTGGATCGCGTCGTGTCCGCCGAAAGCGGAGCCGATCGCCCAGGGCACGCCGACGTCGTCGGGGCCCGCTTCGAGGGAGTTGTCGCGGCCCTTGCGGTGGGTGGTGCCGATGGGGTGGACCGGGGGGAGGTAGACCACGTCGAAGCCCATCGCCGCGACGGCGGGCAGCCGTTCGGCGGCGGTGCGGAAGGTGCCAGAGACCGGCGGTTCGCCCTCCTTGACGACGGCGCCCTCCGAGCGGGGGAACAGCTCGTACCAGGAGCCGTAGAGCGCCCGCCTGCGCTCCACCTGGAGAGGCAGTGGCGGCGAGGCGCTGACCAGCTCGCGCAGCGGATGGCACGAGAGCGCCGCGTCGGCGTCGGGTGCGAGTGCCGCGGCGAGCCGGTCCGCGGCAGGCCGGGACGTGTCGCGCAGCGCGTCGACGGCGGCGAGCACGGCCTCCCGGCCGTCTTTCTTGGGCACCCCGGCAGCGGCGCGCTCGTAGAGCTCGGCGCCCTCGGCCAGGACGAGTTCGGTGTCGATCCCCGCGGGGATCTTGATGCAGGCGTTGTGCCGCCAGGTGGCCACGGGATCGCTCCAGGCCTCGACGGTGTACGTCCAGTGACCTTCGGTGGCGGGGGTGACCTCCGCTCCCCAGCGGTCGGTGCCGGGGGCTAGTTCCCGCATGGGGGTGAAGGGGCCGGGGCGGTCCTTCGGGTCGTGCAGCACGACGTTTGCGGCTACGGCGTCATGGCCCTCGCGGAAGACCGTGGCGGTGACCTGGAAGGTCTCACCCGCCACGGCTTTCGCGGGCCTTCTGCCGCAGTCGACGAGTGGGCGTACGTCCAGGACGGGGATGCGACCGATGAGCGAGTTCACGACATCACCTGAGGGCTGTGCGGGCAGATTGGCTGGAGCGGATTGTCCTCGTTTGTGCTGGGTGGGTCTCATATGACGGCTTTTTATTTGTATCTGCTGAGTCGGTGACTGGCGGGCTGAGGGCATGTCCGCTCCTGTCCGCGTTCACTCGGGTGGACGGTAAGGAAGCCGATCGGGTGGTGCTTGCCTGCGTACCGGAGGAGCCTTCCCACGCTCTTCGGGTGACCAATCCGGTGATGTGTTAACTACTAGGACGTAGGGGGTCGCACAAGACACAAGAAGAGAGACCGGCCCGCCACGAGGGCGGAACCGGTCGCTCCTGACGGGCGCTCACATGCCGGTCACACCCGTGCGCCCGCCGGACCCCCGTGCGCCGTGGTCCTGGCGGGCCCCGGGGCCGATACTTTCTGAAATGACGGAAAAGGACGCACCGTCCTGCGTCCGCTCGGATGTGTACCTCCCCTGCGAAGGTGAACTTGTGAAGGCCATTCGTCGATTCACCGTCCGCCCCGTCCTCCCCGAACCGCTCGGGCCGCTCAGCGATCTCGCGCGCAATCTGCGCTGGTCCTGGCACACCGAGACCCGAGAGCTCTTCCAGACCGTCGATCCCGAGGGGTGGCAGGCGGTCGGCGGCGACCCCGTACGCCTTCTCGGGAACGTGTCGGCCGCCCGTATGGCCGAACTGGCCAAGGACCGCCGTTTCCTGCGCAGAGTCGCCGCCGCGGCCGACGACCTGGACGACTATCTGCACGGCCGCAGGTGGTACCAGGCCAACAGCGGCCAGGGGGGCACCGACACCCCCGAGTTCCCCACCGCCATCGCCTACTTCTCGCCCGAGTTCGGTGTCACCGCCGCCCTGCCGCAGTACTCCGGCGGCCTCGGCATCCTCGCCGGCGACCACCTCAAGGCGGCCAGCGACCTCGGCGTACCGCTGATCGGTGTCGGACTGCTCTACCGGCACGGCTACTTCCGCCAGTCGCTGTCCCGCGACGGCTGGCAGCAGGAGCACTACCCCGTACTCGACCCGAACGAGCTGCCGGTGAGCCTGCTGCGCGAGGCCGGCGGGTCCCCGGCCAGGGTGTCCCTCGCCCTGCCCGGCGGCCGCTCGCTGCACGCGCACATCTGGGTCGCGCACGTCGGCCGCGTACCGCTGCTGATGCTCGACTCCGACGTCGAGGAGAACGGGCCCGGCGCACGCGATGTCACCGACCGGCTCTACGGCGGCGGCAGCGAGCACCGGCTGCTGCAGGAGATGCTGCTCGGCATCGGCGGCGTGCGTGCGGTCCGGGCGTACTGCCGGCTCACCGGACGCTCCGCGCCCGAGGTGTTCCACACCAACGAGGGCCACGCCGGATTCCTCGGCCTCGAACGCATCCGCGAACTGGGCGAACCGCCCGAGCACGGCGGCGCCGGCCTCGGCTTCGACGCCGCGCTCGAGGCGGTACGCGCCGGGACCGTGTTCACCACCCACACCCCCGTGCCCGCCGGAATCGACCGCTTCGACCGCGAACTGGTCGCCCGCCACTTCGCGGAAGGCGCGGAGCTGCCCGGCGTACCGGTCGACAAGGTGCTGCAACTCGGCATGGAGTCCTACCCGGGCGGCGAGCCCGACCTCTTCAACATGGCCGTGATGGGCCTGCGGCTCGCCCAGCGTGCCAACGGCGTCTCCGAGCTCCACGGGGCCGTCAGCCGCAGCATGTTCAGCGGTCTCTGGCCGGGCTTCGACGCCTCGGAGGTGCCCATCACCTCCGTCACCAACGGAGTGCACGCACCCACCTGGGTGGCCCCCGAGGTGTTCCGCCTCGGCGCGCGCCAGATCGGCACCGGCCGGGCGGAGGACGCCCTGTCCGTGGGCGGTTCCAAGCGCTGGGACTCCGTCGCCAACATCCCCGACGCCGACATCTGGGAGCTGCGCCGCTCGCTGCGCGAGCAGTTGGTCCACGAGGTGCGCGACCGGCTCCGTGCCTCCTGGCGCCAGCGCGGCGCGGGCGCTGCCGAACTGGGCTGGATCGACGGGGTGCTGGACCCGGAGGTGCTCACCATCGGTTTCGCCCGCCGGGTGCCCTCGTACAAACGTCTCACCCTGATGCTGCGCGACCGGGAACGGCTGACGGAGCTGCTGCTGCACCCCACCCAGCCGATCCAGATCGTCGTCGCGGGCAAGGCGCATCCCGCGGACGACGGCGGCAAGCGGCTGGTGCGGGAGCTGGTGCGCTTCGCGGACGACCTGCGGGTGCGCCACCGCATCGTCTTCCTGCCGGACTACGGCATGGCGATGGCGAAGAAGCTCTACCCGGGCTGCGACGTCTGGCTGAACAACCCGCTGCGTCCCCTCGAGGCGTGCGGGACCAGCGGCATGAAGGCCGCGCTGAACGGTGCCCTCAACCTCTCCGTCCTCGACGGCTGGTGGGACGAGTGGTACCAGCCGGACTTCGGCTGGGCCATCCCCACCGCCGACGGCGCGTCCACCGACGAGGACCGCCGCGACGAGCTGGAGGCGGCGGCGCTCTACTCGCTGATCGAGGAACGGGTCGCCCCGCGGTTCTACGACCGGGGCGCCGGCGGACTGCCCGACCGCTGGATCGAGATGGTCCGCCGCACCCTGACCACGCTCGGCCCCAAGGTGCTCGCCGGCCGCATGGTGCGCGAGTACGTGGAGCGGCTGTACGCCCCCGCCGCGCAGGCGCACCGTGCCCTGGACGCCACCAGTGCCCAGGAACTGGCCGCCTGGAAGGCCCGGGTGCGCGCCGCCTGGCGGCAGGTGGCCGTCGACCACGTGGAGGCCGTCGACCAGGACGCCGCCGCCGGCTCGGCGACGGCGGGCCTCGGCGCCACGCTCACGCTGCGCGTGCAGGCGGCGCTCGGCGAACTGCAGCCGGAGGACGTGGAGGTGCAGGTGGTCGCGGGCCGCGTCGACTCCGACGACACCATCCGCGACGCCCAGAGTTTCCCGCTGAAGCCGGCGAGCGGCCCGGACATGGAGGGCCGCTGGGTCTACGAGGGGCCGCTCGCCCTGGACCGCACGGGCCCGTTCGGCTACACGGTCCGTATCCTGCCCGCGCACCGGCTGATCCCGGCGGGCGCGGACCTGGGTCTTGTCGCGGCGCCGACGGAGACCACCGGGGAGGACGCGGGAGTCCTGATGCGCTGACCGTTCCTCACCTCGTTCCGCCCCCTGCCCGGACGACCGGGCAGGGGGCGTCTTCTTTCATGACGCGAACTCGTTGTCTCGACGTGCCCATGGGATGCCCTTGGTTTCTGCACGCACCGTTTTCGACCTGGGCCCCGGTAACTCGGCGGGCAAGAAGGCCGCCGCCGAGCGGCAGAAGCAGGCCACGGCACAGCCGTCCGCGTCGGCGAAGGCCCCGCGGAGCGGTGCCGGACCGCTGGCCGGGCCGCGGGCGACGGTACCGGGGGACGCCTCCGGGGCCGCCGCGTCCGGGGCGGGCACGGAGACCGGTCAGGCGGCAGCGGCACCACGATCGCCGACACGGCCTCGGGCTACGGCAGGTCCCTGACGCTCACCGGAGGTGCCTCGCCGGTCGACGGCGAGATCGTCCTGGACGGTGTCGACGGCGCCGCCACGACGGCGGGCCCCTGGTGGATGACTCCGGCTCGTTCACGGTGACCACGGCTGTGCGCCTGGACGGTGCGAAGTTGGCGGCCAAGGCCATCGGCTACACGGGTCAGGTGCTCGGCCGGCGCACTGCGGACGGTTCGGCGTGGGGCTTCTGGTTCCAGCTGACGGGTAAGGACACCGTGCTCAACGAGGAAACCCTGGAAGAGAGCGTCATTCCGGTCGGCAAGTGGCACTTCGGCCGGCTGAACGCCGACGGAACGTTCTCCTCGGTCGTCTCCGACGAGGTCGCCGCCATGGACAGCCTGGTCCGGCTGACCGGCACGTTCGACGCACAGACCGGGATGATCAGCCTGTACCTGGGCCACGACCATAACGGTGAGGCGGCGGCGTTCAACGCCAAGGCCGGTGCGGGTGACTTCGCGAATCGGCAAGGGCTTCACTTCGGGCGGGGTGGAAGCACTACCTGCCTGCGGGGATCGCCGAAGTGCGCGTCTGGGCAGGCGCGATGGCCGGTCCGGCGCAGGTCGGGGCGATCGTGGGCGACTGACGGCTGACGTCTGAAGGCCGCGTCTGTGGTGCATGTGTGGGCGGCGCTCGGCGAGCGCCGCCCACACCGCGTCCTGAGTGATGCGCTCGGCAGGCGAGCGACAAGAGGAGAATCGGCCATTGTCTTGACGAGGACATGAAGCTGACGTTGACTCATCGCTTGTTGTGATCACGGACCCGGGAGGGCGGGCCGTCCGGTCGATCCTCCGGAGGCGTCAAGTCCTCCCCGGCTCCTCGGACTTCTCTGAGCAGGGACGGACCACATGCCACGCGGCACACCACCGGATGCGGCAAGAACGCCGAGCAGAGCGATAAGACGGACGAGCGGGGTGTGGCGCCCCGCGGGCAGGCTGCTGCTCACCTCGCTCGCCCTCGCTCTGACGGTTCCCATCGGTCTCTCTCCGGTCGCGTCGGCAGCGACGGAGAGCGGCGGTCTGGGGCGCCCCGACGTGCCCGAGCAACGGGTCAGCAAGGTCAAGGCGGTCGACGGACCTGGCGCCAAGAAGGCCCGGGAGAAGGTCGCCCGTGACAAGAAGGCCAACGCCGAGCAGGCCGGACGGGCCTTGCAGGAGCAGCGTGCCGCCGCCTGGCCCGAAGCCGGCAGCGCCGCGCTGGCACTGAAGCCGTCCGGCGTGACGAAGGCGGCCCCCGGCGGGCTGCCGGTGTCATTGGCCCCTGGGGCCGACGGCAAGGACCGCATGCCAGCCGGCGCCGAAGCGAAGCTCACCGTCCTCGACCGCAGGACCGCCGACCGGCTCGGCATCACCGGCGTGCTGCTGACCGCGCAGGCGGACGCCGCGGGCAGCGCCGCGGTGAGCGTCGACTACAGCGCCTTCGCCTCTGCCCTGGGCGGCGGCTGGGCCGGGCGGCTGCACCTCGTGCAGCTGCCCGCCTGCGCCCTGACCACGCCCGAGAAGGCCGAGTGCCGTGAGCAGACCCCGCTCGCATCGCAGAACGACAGCCGGAAGCAGACCGTCACTGCGCAGCTCGTCCTGAAGGACACCCGGGCCTCCCGCGGTCTCACCACTCAGCTCACCACCGGCGCCCCTCGCGCCTCCTCCTCCTCCGGTACGACGGTCATGGCGCTGACCGCCACCGGTGCGGGCGACGGCGAGTCGCCCGACGGCAGCGGCGACTACTCGGCCACCGGACTGTCGGCGTCCTCGTCCTGGGAGGCGGGCGGCAGCTCCGGCTCCTTCACCTGGTCGTACGACTTCACCATGCCCCCGGCGGCCGCCGGCCCGGCGCCCGAGCTCTCCCTCGCGTACGACTCCGGAAGCGTTGACGGCCGCACGGCCGCGACCAACAACCAGGGCAGCGCGATCGGCGAGGGCTTCGCGATCAACGAGTCGTACATCGAGCGCAGCTACGGCAGCTGTGACGACGACGGCCACGACGAGCTCAACGACCGCTGCTGGAAGTTCGACAACGCCAGCCTGGTGCTGAACGGCAAGGCGACCCGGCTGGTCAAGGACGACACCTCCGGGCAGTGGCGGCTCCAGGGCGACGACGCCTCGAAGGTGACCCGCTCGACGAGCTCCACCAACGAGAACGGCGACAACGACGGTGAGTACTGGACCGTCGTCACCGGCGACGGGACGAAGTACGTTTTCGGTCTCAACAAGCTGGAGGGTGCCGGCACCGAGCGCACCAACTCGACCTGGACCGTGCCGGTCTTCGGCGACGATCCCGGAGAACCCGGCTACTCCTCCGGCACGACCTTCGCAGGCCGGTCGATGACGCAGGCCTGGCGGTGGAACCTCGACTACGTCGAGGACGCCCGGGGCAACGCGGCGACCTACTGGTACACGAAGGAGACGAACCACTACAAGAAGAACAAGGCCACGACGGCCAACGCCGCCTACACTCGAGGCGGTTACCTGAAGGAGATCAAGTACGGCCTGCGCAAGGGCGCGCTCTTCACCGACGCGGCCGACGCGAAGGTCACCTTCGGCCACGCCGAGCGCTGCACCGTCGCGGACTGCACGTCGCTGACGAAGGAGACCGCCGACAACTGGCCGGACGTCCCGTTCGACACCATCTGCACCAGTGGTGACAGCGAGTGTCTGGGCACGGGCCCCGCATTCTTCTCGCGCAAGCGGCTCACCGGCATCAACACGTTCTCCTGGAACGCCGCCACCAGCTCGTACGACGCGGTGGACTCCTGGGCCCTGACCCAGAAGTATCTCGACGGCGGCGACATAGGCGACACCTCCGACCACACCCTGACACTCCAGTCGGTCAAGCGGACCGCCAAGGCGGGCACGGCCATCGGGATGGACCCGATCTCGTTCACGTACCAGATGCGTCCGAATCGAGTGGACGGTACGGACGACATCCTGCCGCTGAACCGTCCCCGTGTCTCGACCATCACCTCGGAGACAGGCGCGATCACCACGGTCACCCTGTCCGCGGCGGAGTGCGTACGCAGCCAGGTCATCGACGCCGCGGAGGACACCAACACCCGCAGTTGCTTCCCGCAGTACTGGAACGTCAACGGATCCCCCACCGCGTCCGTGGACTGGTTCCACAAGTACCGTGTCCTCGCTGTGAGCACCTCGGACCCGGCCGGCCAGAACGACGGCCTGGAGCAGGAGTACGTCTACAGCGGCGCCGCCTGGCGCCGCAGCGATTCGCCGTTCACCCCCAAGGACGAGCGGACCTGGTCCGACTGGCGCGGCTACCGCCAGGTCACCGTCTACAACGGCGCGCTGAACACCACCCGTTCCAAGACGGTCTCCCTCTACCTGCAGGGCATGCACGGCGACAAGAAGAAGGACGGCACCACCACGTCGGTGAGTGTCGCCCCGCTGACCAGCCCGGACCTCGGGCTCGCGTCCCTCATGGACAGCGACCAGTACGCCGGGCAGCTGCGCCAGCGGGTGACGTACGAAGGTGCCACCCCCGTCTCGGCGGAGGCCAACGAGCCCTGGTCGCAGGAGACCGCCCGACAGACCCAGCCGGACGCCGCCGACGCGGTGGCCCGCTACGTCCGTACGGCGAAGACCACCGATTACACCTATCTCACCGCGTCCGAGAGCTGGCGCTCCCGGACGGTGCAGACGGGGTACGACGCCTACGGACTGCCCTACCGGGTCGACGACCTCGGCGACAATGCCAGGACCGGCGACGAGACGTGCACCCGCACCTGGTACGCCCGCAACACCACCACGGGCATCACGGGTCTCGCCTCACGCACCCGCACCGTCGCCGAGGAGTGCGACGTCGCGGACTCAGGTCTCGACCTGCCCGTGGACTCTTCCCGCCGTGGTGACGTCCTGTCCGACGTTGCCGTGGCCTTCGACGGTGCGGCCTGGTCGACGACGATGTCACCGCAGAAGGGCTTGGCGACCTGGACGGGCCGCGCCAAGGGGTACAGCGCCGCCGACGCCCCCGTCTGGCAGACCGTCTCCTCCACCGACCACGACGCGCTCGGCCGGCCGCTTTCCGTCACCGACGCCGCCGGCGGGACCAGTTCGACCGCCTACACCCCGGTGGGGGCGGGCCCGCTGACCAAGACCGTCGTCACCGACCCCAAGGGGTTCAGGAAGATCAGCTTCATCGATCCGCGGCGCGGTCAGGCCAACCGGATCTACGACGCCAACCTGAAGAAGACCGAACTGTCCTACGACGCCCTGGGCCGCCTCACCGACGTCTGGCTGCCCAACCGGAACAAGGCCGCGGGCTACAGCCCCAGCCAGAAGTTCCGGTACTTCCTCAGCAACACCAAGGCGTCCTGGGTGTCGACGGCCACGCTCAAGGCCGACGGCGAGACCTACAACACCACCTATGCGATCCACGACGCGCTGCTGCGCAAGCTGCAGGACCAGGCGCCGACCCCGCAGGGCGGCCGGCTGCTGACCGACACCCGCTACGACTCCCGGGGCCTCGCCTACGAGACCTACTCCGACATCTTCGACACCACCGCGGCACCGAACGGCACGTACACCCGCGCCGAGTACGGCGAGGCGCCCACCCAGACGGAGACCGTCTACGACGGCGCCGAGCGGGCCACCACCAGCACGCTGTACGTGTACGGCGTGAAGAAGTGGTCGACCAGCACCACGTACACCGGTGACTCCACCGCCACCACGGCCGTGCAGGGCGGAACGGCGGAACGCACGATCACCGATGCCCGCGGCCGTACGACCGAGCGCCGCGAGTACGCGGGAGTGGAGCCGGCAGACCCCGCCTACGGCAACGGACCGGGGACGCCGTACACCTCGACGAAGTTCACCTACACCCTCGACGACAAGAAGGAGTCGGTCACCGGACCCGACGGCGCGCGGTGGAACAGCGGCTACGACCTGAACGGCCGAATGGTGTCCGCCGACGACCCGGACAAGGGGACGTCCACACTCGAGTACGACGACCTCGACCGGGTGATCAAGGCGACGGACGCGCGGGGCCGCAGCGTCCTCACCGAGTACGACGCGCTCGGCCGGCGCCTCGGGACCTGGTCCGGTGAGAAGACGGACGCCAAGCAGCTGACGTCCTACACCTACGACACCCTGCTCAAGGGGGAGCCCGCGTCCAGCACCCGCTACGTCGGGGGCAGGACGGGCCTGGCGTACACGAAGTCGGTCACCGCCTACGACAGCCTCAACCGGGCGACCGGCACTCGGCTCCAACTGCCCGCCGCCGATCCGCTGGTCGAGGCGGGGGCCCCTGCCGTCGTCGACCTGGCCAGCTTCTACCGCATCGACGGCACACTGGGGAGCAGCACGCAGCCCGCGCTGGGCGGCCTCCCCGAAGAGGTCGTCGAGTACGGCTACACCAGCCTCGGCCAGGTCACCTCGATCGGGGGCTCCACCGGCTACCTGCTCGACGCCGACTACTCGGCGCTCGGCAAGGCCCAGCAGTACGTACTGGGCACCGGAAACACCGAGGCCTTCAAGAAGACGTACGTCACCAACACGTACGAGGAGGGCACCGGTCGGCTGACCCGCAGCCACGTCACAGACCAGACCCACCCGTACATGCTGCAGGACCTCAACTACACCTACGACCAGGCGGGGAACCTCACCTCCATAGCCGACCCCACGAACCTGGGCGGCACGAGCAGTGCCGAGACCCAGTGCTTCGCCTACGACGGTCACCGCCGCCTCACCGAAGCCTGGACCCCGGCCTCGCAGAAGTGCGGGGACGCGCGCAGCTCGAGTGCCCTGGGCGGGCCCGACCCGTACTGGACCAGCTACACGTACAACACGGCGGGCCGGCGCACCGGCGAGACCCGGCACAGCGCGGCGGGCGACACCACCACCACGTACTGCTACAAGGCCGGCCAGTCGCACGCCCTGGCCGGGACGAGCACCAGCGGCAACTGCACCTCCCCCGACCGCTCCTACGCGTACGACGCGACCGGCAACACCACCAGTTGGCCCGGCACTTCGGGAACCCAGGGCATCGACTGGTCCGACGAAGGAAAGATCGCGCGACTGACCGAGGGGTCGAAGGCGACCGAGTACCTCTATGACGCTGACGGCGAGCTGCTGATCCGTGGCACCACGGGTGGCGAGCGCGTCCTGTACGCCGGCGGCACCGAGCTGCACCTCAAGGCGGACGGCACCACCTGGGCCCAGCGCTCCTACGGCGCCGGTGACCTGCAGGTGGCCGTCCGCACCAACCGGACGGGCAGCAACAAGCTCCACTACCTGGCACGTGACCACCACGGCACGTCGACGCTCACCGTCGGCTCGGACAGCACGCAGCCGTTCGTCAAGCGCCGGATGACCGCCTTCGGCGTCCCGCGGGGCACCGAAGGCGGCGGTGAGTGGCCGGACGACAAGGCGTTCCTGGGCAAGACCCACGACGCGACGACCGGTCTCACTCATGTCGGAGCGCGCCAGTACGACGCCGGCATCGGGCAGTTCCTCAGCATCGACCCGATCCTGAGCACGAATCAGCAGCAGTCGATGAACGGCTACGCGTACGCCAACAACAACCCGACGACCTTCTCGGACCCCAGCGGGCTCGCGGTGCCGGAATGCGTGCAGGCTCCGGTCGTGATCAAGTGCCGCGGCGGCATCCCGGTCAGCCAGAAGAAGCCGGAGACCAAGCCGAGCAGCGGCTCCGACAACCGCGCGTGCCGGTGCGGCAAGAGGCCTCCGCTCGTCGACAGCAAGGGCAGGCCCACCGGACTGCACACCAGCGGTGGCACCGGCGGCCGCCGCAACATCACACTGCCGTCCACGCCCGCCCCGTCCGGCTGGCTCCCGGTCGCCCCGCCGGACCCGGGCCCGCCGAAGAAGGTGGAGCCCGAGAAGGGGTGGTTCGACCAGGTACTCGACGTGGTCGGCATCGGGACGGAGTCGAACACCTGGGGACTCTGCGGCGGAGTCTCCGGAGGGGCCGTCCTGATGGGATCCCTCGAGGTCTGTGTCCTCGTGGGCAGGAACGCCGAGGGTGACTGGGACCTCGGTGTGAGCGGCTCGCCCGCGATCTCCGGGATCGGCGGTGGCCTCTCGGGCGACGTCACCGTCCTCACCAGCAACGCGGACTCGCTGGACCAACTCCGCGGGTGGGGCTGGGACAAGGAGATCTCCGGCCACTACGGGATAGGTGCCTTGGTGGCCCATGAGAACGGCATCAATCTCGACGGCTCGCTCGTGCGCAACAGCAAGGGCGAGGCGGTGTGGGCCGGGCAGGGAGGCGGCGGCGTCGGCATCGAGGGAGGCGTGGAAACCGGGCTCAACTACACTTGGGGCTGCTCCTTCGGACTGGGCTGCAGCTGAAATCGGCGGCGCGGGTCCCGTTGCCCTCCGGTCCCCGGGAGCGGGGCCCGCGCCGTCACCGACGGAACACCGATGAAAGGATCACCGCCGTGCGCGTCGTCCCCCTCCTCCTCGGCCTGGGCTGTCTGCTGTTCGGACTGGCTTTGGTGAGGAACCATCGCGGGGTCACCGACCGGATGCTGCGGTCCCCCGTGAACCTGGCCCCCGGTTCGCAGCAGAGCGACTGGGTCTTCCGCGCCGTGGGGTGGATGGCCGTCGTGATCGGCTCGCTGTTCACCCTCTTCGGCATCGTCTTCCTGGTGTTCGCGTAAGTGGGCGTCCTGAACACGCTCACCCTGGTGTTCTTCCTGCTGTTCGGGACCGTGTGCCTCTGCGCCGGAGCACTGGCGGTCCGCAGGCGACCGGGGCCGCCGTTCCTCAAGCTCGTGGGCGCTCTGTGGATCGTCATCGGAGTGCTGGTGCTCGCCTTCTGCGCGGGCTTCCTCCTCCGCTGACACCGTGCGCCGCCCGGGAGGACGGCGGCAGGGAGACCGAGACGTGCTGCCTCCAGGTGCCCGACGGTCTCCACGCCGAGGTCCACGACGCTTCCGAGGCTCACCCGCTGATGGCGCTTCCGCCTGGCGATGCGACGGGCGGCCGGAGTCTGCCGCTGGTCGATGTGCTGATGGTGAAGTGGGGCGTCTGGTGACCGCGAGGGCCCGGGGAAACTCGTCCGGGCGGAGCTCTCGCGTACGCAGCATCGGTGCGTGGCCGCCGACGACGCGGGTGCGGCCCGGCGCAGGGGGCGCCCCGCTGCGTGTCGCGCGGCCAGTGCGCGGCCGCCGACCCCGCTCAGTGGTCGGGGAGCAGGGCCCAGAAGTGGTCGACGATCTCGTCGATGTAGCGCCGTCCGTCCTCGCCGGACGCCGTGCTGCCGCCGGCCCGGCTGAGGGTGGCTGCCAGGAGTGTCTGGTAGTCCTGGTGCATGGCGCGCAGGGGGTCCTTCAGGTCGCGGCGCTCGATGGCGACCAGGTTGGCGATGGCGCGGATGTGGGCCTGCCAGCGGGTGGAGACCGCCTCGGTGAGGAGGCGGGCCAATTCGTTCTCGAGTCCGGTGATGGCGATGAAGTCGCGTGGGGGAAGCCCGAGTACCTCTCCGAGCGCGGCGGACTGCCGCTTGTCGCCGGTCCATAGGCCGGTCTCTTCCATGTGGTGGTAGGCGTCGAGCGTCAGGCCCGTGGCACGTGCGACGTCCTCGACGGGAAGGCCGCGGGCGAGGCGGTGTTCGCGCAGGGTCCGGGCATGGCCCATGAGTTCACCGGGGGCGCACCACAAGGCGCCGGCCAGGGCGGTGAGTTCGTCGGCGGTGGGCAGGGCCGTGCCGCGTTCCCACGCCGCGACGTGGTCGGGGGTGATGTGGGTCATGCCGTAGGAGGCGCGCATGCCGTAGGCGACGTGGCCGTGGGCCATCCCGAGTTTCTCGCGCAGAGTGCGGGCGGCGCGCGCGTTGAAGGGGAGGGGTGGATGCACGGTGCGAGAGTAGGTAGTTACTCGCCGCTACTCCATGGCCGCTGTCGCCTGCATCCCGTTATGCGGGATAGGTCGGCGGGGATTTCGTAGGAAGCCACAGGGGTCCTCCACGGGTCAGTTCCCGTTCGCTACGGCCTGGGTGTGTACTGCGCCGCGCCACGTATGATCCGCTCGCGAGGTGCCGCATGTGTGTTCGCACAACAGTCGTCGACGCTCTTTCCCAGCGGTGCCGTCCCCCTTCTCTCCCCTCTCTGTAGGCCCAGGAGGCGCCGTCATGCAGAACAGCGCGACCAGTGCGACCAGCCCGGCCGACGCGCCGCCCACCGGAACCGGCGGCCCGCTCGACCGGTTCTTCGGCATCACCGAACGTGGCTCGACATACGGCCGGGAGATACGCGGCGGCTTCGCCACGTTCTTCACCATGGCGTACATCCTCGTGCTCAACCCGATCATCCTGAGCAGCGCCAAGGACAAGTTCGGCGAGCAGCTGGATGCCGGTCAACTGGCCACCGTCACGGCGCTGGTGGCCGCGGTCATGACCGTGATCATGGGAGTGGGCGGCAATCTGCCGCTCGCCCTGGCCGCGGGCCTGGGCATCAACGCCGTCGTGGCCTTCCAGGTCGCCCCTCTGATGGGCTGGGACGACGCGATGGGCCTCATCGTGCTGGAAGGCCTGCTGATCTGCGTGCTGGTGGTGACCGGTCTGCGCGAGGCCGTCATGCACGCCATCCCGCAACCCCTCAAGCAAGCCATCAGCGTCGGCATCGGCCTGTTCATCGCGTTCATCGGGTTCGTGGACGCCGGGTTCGTCACCCGTATCCCGGACGCCGCGAACACCACCGTGCCCGTGCAGCTCGGCACCGGTGCGCTCACCGGCTGGCCCATGCTCGTCTTCTGCCTCGGCGTGCTCCTGACGATCGTGCTCCTCGCGCGCAAGGTCAAGGGCGCCATCCTCATCAGCATCGTCCTGATGACGGTCGTCGCCGTCGTCGTCAACGCGCTGGCGGACGTCAAGTCCTGGGGCCTTACCTCGCCCTCGCTGCCTGACAAGCCGTTCGCCGCGCCCGACTTCGCCCTGCTGGGCAACTTCGACCTGTTCGGCTCGTTCGGCCAGGTCAGCGTGCTGACCGTGGTCCTGCTCGTCTTCACCCTGGTCCTGTCCGACTTCTTCGACACGATGGGCACCGTCGTCGGTGTCACCGCCGAGGCCGGGCTCCTCGACGAGCGGGGTCAGGTCCCCGGCCTGGGCCGCGTTCTCCTCATCGACGGTGCTGCCGCCGTCGCCGGCGGCGCCGCCTCCTCTTCGTCCGCCACCACGTACATCGAGTCCGCCGCGGGTGTCGGTGAAGGTGCGCGTACCGGCTTCGCCAACCTCGTCACCGGCGGTCTTTTCGCTCTCGCCCTCTTCCTCGCCCCCGTGCTGACGATCGTGCCCCTCCAGGCCGCGGCCCCGGCCCTCGTCGCCGTCGGTTTTCTGATGATGACCCAGGTCAGGCACATCGACTGGGACCGCTACGACGTCGCCGTCCCCGCCTTCCTGACCATCGTCGTCATGCCGTTCACCTACTCCATCACCAACGGCATCGGCGCCGGCTTCATCGCCTACGTGGTCATCAAGGCGTGCCTGGGCAAGGCCCGTGAGGTGCACTGGCTGCTCTGGGGCACCGCGGCGCTCTTCCTCGTCTACTTCGCCATCGACCCGCTGGAGCAGCTCCTCGGCATCAAGTAGCCGCACGGCAGAGCCTGTTACGGGCTCAGCGAGGCCGGTTCTCCTCGTTGTCCACGTAGGTCACGACCGCCTTGGACGCGAGGCGGCCGTCCGCGAGCCGTCGTTCGGACCGGACTTGAGGGCTACGGAACCGGCCGGGACGGCCCCCCGGGGCCAGGTCGGTGACATGCTCCCGGGGCCGGGGCCGGGGCCGGGGCCGGGGCCGGGTCCGGTGTCTGCGCATGCCCCCACCTTGCCGAACGGCCCACGGCTCGGGCCCTGGACGACAGTGGGGGCGCATACGTCCCCCTACTGCTGCTGCGCGTCGAGGAAGGGCGCAAGCTTCTCGGTGATGTGCTGCTCGGTGGCGTCCTTGGTCAGACCGAGGCCTGACAGGGGGCCTGTGCCGTTCTCCGCCTCCAGCAGGGCGAGCAGGATGTGCTCCGTGCCGATGTAGTTGTGGCCGAGCCGCAGCGCCTCGCGGAAGGTGAGTTCGAGCGCCTTGCGGGCCCTCGAGTCGTACGGGACGACCTCGGGTAGTTCCTCCGACGGGGCGGGCAGCGCCGTCGTGGCGGAGCCGCGGACCATGTCGAGGGTCACGCCCTGCGCGGTGATCGCGTCGGCTGCGAGGCCCTCGGGCTCGGCGAGCAGGCCGAGTGCGAGGTGCTCCGGGCCCACCTGGACGTTCCCGGCGGAGCGGGCCTCGTTCTGGGCAGCCATGACGGCGTTCCGCGCCCGGGGGGTGAAGCGCCCGAAGCCCTGACTGGGGTCGAGGCCGAGCGGCTGGTCGGACTCCTTGGTGACAAAACGCTTCTGGACGGCCTGCTTGGAAACGCCCATGGAACGGCCGATGTCGGTCCAGGAGGCGCCCGAGCGCCGCGCCTGGTCCACGAAGTGGCCGATGAGGTGGTCGGCGATGTCGCCGAGGTGGTCGGCGGCGATGACGGCGTCGGAGAGCTGGGCGAGCGCGTCGGTGTGCGCCTTCTTGATGGCGTCGATCAGATCGTCGAGCCGGACGGGATGAGTCATGCGGACTGGATCTGTCATGCGACAACCTTAGGTTGACGATCGGGGAATCGTCAACCTAAGGTTGTCGTTATCGGTGCCGACCGGTGAGCCCCGCCTCGTACGCCAGGATCGCCGACCGCACCCGGTCCTGAGCCCCAGGCGCCCGAGCGCGGCGCCGACATGGGCCTTCTCGGTCCCCTCGGCGACGCACGGGCGCGCAGCGATCTCCGCGTTCGACAGGCCGGCCCCGACGAGCGCCACCACAACATCCCGTTCCCGGCCGGTCAGTGGCTCCAGCGCGGCCTTCGCCTCCGCGGTCCGCGACAGATCATGGCTCCGCCGTCGGCCGGCAGGACGTGGACGGGAGCGTGGTGCTCGGTGTCGGGCTCGATCATGCGGCCGGCCTGGACATCGCCTCGGTCCCGGCGGTCCCGTCGATCCCCTCGGTCCCGTCAGTCCCGGCGGATCAGTTCCGGGTCGATCCGACGGCCCACCAGAGGGAGGGTCGCCACTGCCGCCACCGCCACCACGCCCGCCGCCGCCGACCCGAGCACCGGAACGCCGGCCAGATCCCACTGCACGTCGCCGCCCGCGGTGATCAGGTAGCAGGACTCGGCCAGCTTGCCCAGCACCAGCGCAAGCGCCAGACCGATGGCCAGCGGCACCACGACCTGCACGCACTGGACGGCCCGCATGGTGCGGGGCCGTGCTCCCAGCAGCGTGACCGCCATGACCTGGGGACGGCGTTCCACCGCCCGGTCTGTGACGGAGACGACGAAGGCCGCCGCGCCGATGGCCAGGCCCATGATCATGCCCAGCGCGAGCAGGGTCTCGATCACCGAGATCTGCTGGAGCCCCTGGATGTTGATCCCGATCGGGTCGATGTCCACGGTCGGGGCGACGGCCCCGATGCCGTCGAGGACCGAGCGCACGGCGTCCGGGTCCGAGCTGCTGGTCAGCACGAGCCGGGCGGAGTCGGGGCGTGCGCCGTCGCGCAGCATGGACGGCGGGACGAGCAGGGCGGCCGAACCGACCGCGGAGGGGTTGTGCGCACGGAACACGATCGTCTCCGACGGCAGGGTGACGTCGAGCTGCCCGCCTGTGGCCCTATCCGGCCCGTCCATCCTGTAGTTGAACGTGGCGCCGGGCACGACACCCGGATCCTGGCTGGAGTTGGGGTCCGTGAGACGCAACACCTTCCCGTCCACGCAGCCCTCCGACTGCCGCACCAGGCGCGCCAGTTGTTCGCACGTGGCGACGAGCGCGGTGGCCTGCGAGACCGGCGCGTCGGAGTCCGACTCGAGGTCCACCCACGACTCCATGGTCAGGGCGGCGGCCCGTACCCCGGGGACATCGGCCAGTTCCCGCTGCTGCCGCGCGTCGATCCCGGACAGCGGCAGCGCGTAGTCCTGCGCCGGACCCGACGGGCGGGTGACCTGCTCCAGCTGGATCAGCACCCCCTGGGCCAGCGACGCGGCGAAGACCAGTGTCACCAGACCGGTCACCACCCTCATGGTGCTGCCGGGCTCCACCTCGTTGCGCCGCATCGCAAGACCGAGCGTGAGGGACTTCGTGGACCGTGCGACCCGGCGCGCGACGGCGTACGAGATCAGCGGCAGTGTCTTGATCAGCCCGATCCCGGTCAGGAGCACCCCGGCCAGGATCAGCGGCGCGTTGAGACCCAGGTTCGACGACGGCCGGCCCACGAGGTCGGTCGCGCAGTATCCGCACACGATGCCGAGGCCGGTCACCAGCAGCAGGCCACCCCACTTCGAGGGGGGCCTCGGTACGGCGCTGCGCCGTACTGCCAGCGGAGTGGCCGCGGCGTCACGTCCGCCGGCCCGTCCGGCGAACCACGCCAGTGCCGGGCAGCCGATCAGACAGACGGCCGCCGTCGTCACGGACAGCGCGCCGTCCTGCGGGTACCACCGCAGGCTGGGCAGACCGGTCCGGGACATCACCTGGTTGAGCAGCCAGTACTCGCCGAGTCCGAGAAGCGCGCCGATCAGCGCCGCGGCCACCGTCTCCGCCGCGTTGACCCGCCGGGTTCCCTTGGCGCTCAGCCCGAGCAGGCGCAGTGAGGCGAGACGCCGGGCTCGGCCGGCCGCGGAGAGCCTGGCGCACACCGTAAGGAAGATGGCGAGCGGCAACAGGACCAGAGTGCCCAGGGCGAAGCGCAGGTTGGTGAGGGTGGAGGGCTCGACGGCCGGGAACGGCGCGTAGTCGTATCCGAAGCCCTCCAGGGCTCGGCCCTCGCCGCCGATCCGGTCCGGGGTGGTGCCGACGTAGGCGAACAGTTCGTCGGGGTGGGCGAGGCCTGCCGCGCCGATGGTGCCCGCGATCTCGCCGGGCAGACGCCCCTTGACACCGGGCTGTTCCCGCAGCAGGGCGCGCACCCGCGGGGAGACGAACACCTCGCCTGAGCGGGGAAGTTCGTCCAGCCCGGGCGGTGCCGGCACCGAAGGCCGGCCGGCGTCCGTGCCCGGGGCGATGAACACGCGGGTGAAAGGCTGAGAGCCGTACGGATCAGAACGCTGGAGCACCTGGGGTGCGGCCGCCTCCTGGGCGGATGAAGTCCGCGGCTCGCGGGCGGCGGCACGGCCGTCGTGCGCGTCGAGGATCGCGGGAACGGTGAGGACGAGGGCGAGGCAGCAGACGCCGACTGAACCACCCGCCGCCATCAGCAGGAAACGGATGCGGTTGCCTCGGCCTGCCTTGAACAGCAACCGCAGGCCGAGCAGGAACTCCCTCACACCGCCCCCTCGGCCGAGATACGACCGTCGGTCATCGTGTAGTGGCTGTCGGCCTGCGCCGCCACGGCGGGGTCGTGGGTCACCAGGACGACCGCGGTGCCCTGGGACCTGGCCAGATCGAGGAACTCCTTGAGAACGGCGTCGGCGTTGGCACTGTCCAGGGAGCCGGTCGGCTCGTCCGCGAACACGACCGCCGGGCGGTGGACCAGCGCGCGCGCGACGGCCACGCGCTGACACTGTCCGCCCGACACCTGGGAGGGCCGCCGCTCGCGCAGTCCGGCGAGCCCGAGCCGTTCCAGGACCTCGCCCGCAGCCGTGAGCGCCGGCTTCTTGCGCATCCCGGCCAGGCGCAACGGCAGGGCGGTGTTCTCCTCCACGGTCAGTTCGGGCAGCAACTCGCCGTACTGGAAGACGAATCCGAAGCGCTCACGGCGCAACGCGCTGATCTCCTCGTCGTCGAGGCCGCCGAGCGTGCGCCCCTCGAACCGCACTTCTCCGCGCTCGGCGGGCAGCACGCCCGCCAGACAGTAGAGCAGCGAGGACTTCCCCGAACCGCTCTGGCCGGTGATAACGGCCACCTCACCGCGGTCGACGGTGAGATGGGCGCCGCGCACGGCCGGGTGGGTGCCGTAGGAGAGGTCGACTCCTACGGCGGAAAGTATTGACGTGCTGATGGCTTCCCCCTAGAAGCAAGCGGGCCCAGGTGTGCACCCCTGGGCCCGGCATCGTGCTGTGGTACTGCCTACTTCTTGTAGTGCTTGGTCGGTGAGCAGTTGTCGGGGTTGAAGGACCCCTTGTCACGGCACACGCGGATGTAGGCGTCGTCGGTGTAGCGCTGCGGCGCGGCCCAGTTGAGCTTGTTCAGGAAGACGGACTTCTTCTGGGTCCCGTTGTAGCGGCTCCAGCTGTAGCCCTCGACCTTCACCTGCACGTAGACGTTGTGCCCGTCACCGTGGTCGGTGTCCTTGAGGTTGCCCTTCCATTCGAACGCGCCGTGCTTCGTGCCCGCCGGGTGGAAGGTGTACTGGCCGCTGTTGAACTCCGCGCCCCCGGTTGTGAGCCTCGGAATGGTCTTCCACGACGCGGCGACCGCAGAGGTCGCTCCGGCGAGGAAGAGGCCGGCGGTGAGGACGCCGATGGCCAACTTGCGCATTTGTTCTCCCGTTTGTTGTGCATGCCCTGGTGGTCGTGTTGCTTTCAGGACGGCAGTGAAGTTACCGGGAGGTAGTGCCTGTGTGATCGAAATATCGGGCGCCGTGCCCGTTCCGGCCGTGTATGGGGCCTGGTTCTTTACCTGCGCATGGCTTCCGCTTGAGGCCGTGTTGATCATGGAACGTGGAAGGGCGCTGCCCGGGAGCCTTTGCGGCGTCCCTGGGCAGCGCCCCAGTTCATGAGTGGTGCGTCGGCTCGAGCGGCTCAGTGGGTCAGAAGGTGAGCTTCACGCTGTTGATGTAGCCGGTGTCCCAGCGGGCCACGTCCTGCACCCGCAGCTTCCACGTGCCGTTGGCGGTCTCGCTCGAGGCATTGACCGTGTAGGTCTCCTTGACGTCGTTCGCCGAGTCCGAACCGCTGGAGTTCTTCAGGCGGTACGCGGTGCCGTCCGGGGCGAGCAGGTCGATGACCAGGTCACCACGCCAGGTGTGGACGATGTCCACACCGATCTTCAGGGCGGACGGGGCGTTGCCCGTGCGGCCGGTGACGTTGACCGAGGAGGTCACGGCGGCGCCGTTGTCCGGGATGGACACGTCGGCCGTGTTCTCGAAGACCGTGCCGTCGCCCGGGTCGCCGCCGTCGTCGGGGCGGGAGCCGACGTTGATGCCGGCCCAGGCGTCGGTCACGGCCTTGACCTCGGCGCTGGTCGCGCCGTAGAGCTCGGTCGCCACCGCGAGGGTGCCGGTGCGGGCGCCCGCGTAGTCGGTGCGCGAGTTGAACTTGGTGGTGAGGGCCTTGTACCAGATCAGCGCGGCCTTCTCGCGGCCGATACCGGTCACCGGCAGGCCGTCGGAGGTCGGCGAGTCATAGCTGACGCCGTTGATCGTCTTGGCGCCGCTGCCCTCGGAGAGCAGGTAGAACCAGTGGTTCGCCGGGCCCGAGGAGTAGTGGACGTCGACGTTGCCGATGCCGGAGTACCAGTAGTCCTTGGACGCGCCGTCCTTGCTGGGCTTGTCCATGTAGCGCAGCGGCGTGCCGTTGCCCCGGATGTCGATCTTCTCGCCGACGAGGTAGTCGCCCACGTCCTGGGAGTTGTTCGCGTGGAACTCGACCGCGGCGGCGAAGATGTCGCTGGTCGCCTCGTTGAGGCCGCCGGACTCTCCGCTGTAGATGAGGCCCGCGGTGTTGGAGGTGACGCCGTGCGTCATCTCGTGCGCGGCCACGTCGATGGACGTCAGCGGCTTGCTGTTGCCCGAGCCGTCGCCGTACGTCATGCAGAAGCAGCTGTCCTGCCAGAACGCGTTGACGTAGTTGTTGCCGTAGTGGACGCGGGAGTACGCGCCGACACCGTCGCCGCGGATGCCGCTGCGGCCGTGCACGTTCTTGTAGTAGTCCCAGGTGAGGGCCGCGCCGTAGTGGGCGTCGGCGCCCGCGGTCTCCATGTTCGACGGCGTGCCGTTGCCCCAGATGTCGTCCGGGCCGGAGAAGAGCGTGCCGCTGCCCGACGTGCCGCGGTTGAGGTTGTTCGTCTTGTGGTTGCCGCGGGTGGTGTCGGTGAGCGTGTACGACGGGGCCGTGCCGAGGGTGACCTGGCCGCTGTACTGGGTGTTGCCGGTGCCGTTGTGGACGGCCTGCCACTCGAAGAGCTTCTCGCCGGTGGCGGCGTCGGTGACCACGTGCAGCTCGTTCGGGGTCCCGTCGTGCTGGAGGCCGCCGACCACGGTCTCGTAGGCGAGGGTGGGGCTGCCCGTGCCCATCCAGACGACCTTGCGGGGCGCCTGCTCGGCCTTGGCCGACTTCGAACCCTCGGCCTTGGCGGCGCCGAGGGCCTGCTTCTCCGCCGTGGCCGGCGCGACGTCGGCGCGGGTGCCGACGTTCTTCAGCGCGGCGCGGGAGGCCTTGGTGACCGCCTCGGTCGCGCCCGACGCGGACTCGGCGACCACGAGGTCGCCGCCGAGGACCGGCAGCCCTTCGTAGGTCCGCTCGTAGCGCGTGTGCGTCGTGCCGTCGCGGTCCTGGGTGACGTCCCGGACGACGAGCTTCTCCTTGGCCGTCAGGCCGAGTTCCTTCGCGGTGGCGGCCGTCGTCGCGGACGCCTCGCGTATCAGCTCCGCCCGCTGGGCGGGTGTCAGGTTCTTGGGCAGGGCGCCGGGATCGGCCTTGCCCGCCTTCGCCGCGGCGGGGGCCTCGGGCTGGGCCGCGACGGACGTTCCGGTCTGGAAGCCGACCGCGAGGAGCGCGGCGGTTGCGATGAGGGCTCCGGTCGCGGTGGCGCGCCGGTGATGCGTGGGTCTCACGCGGACTCCTTCTGCGAGGGGGGTACCGGTCGGCTGGGTGGGCCGGCCGGGCAGAGCATGCGGAGCGGTAGTGCGTGGATGCGTGCGGAGCAGTAATGCGTGGGTCGTGGGAAGACTCGCAGGAGTGAACATGTTCTGTCAGGAGCGCGACAAAAAGTTGGCCGGAATTCGTCCGTTGCCCGAAAGGTCATGTTCGTTAAGCGGACGTTTCGCGGATCGTTGCCCGGGCGGGCTCCGGTATTCGTCCGGGGCTGCCCGGAAAGCGAGCGGAAGGCCACCGGAATCTCTGCATCTGTGAACCCGAGCCACCCCTAGGCCGGCCTTCCGGTTCCATCGGCCGCGCCGGGTGTGGCTCATTCCGTACCGGCGTGACTCAGCCCACCACGCTGTCCCGCCACGCCCGGTGCAGCCCCGCGAAACGCCCCTGGCCGCCGATCAGTTCGCCCGGCGCACCGTCCTCGACGATCCGCCCGTGCTCCATCACCAGCACCCGGTCCGCGATCTCGACCGTCGACAACCGGTGCGCGATCACCACAGCCGTACGGCCCCGGAGCACGGTGTCCATCGCCCGCTGCACCGCCCGCTCGCCGGGGATGTCCAGCGAACTCGTCGCCTCGTCCAGGATCAGCACCGCGGGGTCGGCGAGCAGCGCACGGGCGAACGCCACCAACTGCCGCTGCCCCGCCGAGATCCGCCCGCCGCGCTTGCGGACATCCGTGTCGTAGCCCTCGGGCAGCGCGGCGATGAAATCGTGTGCCCCGATCGCCTTGGCGGCCTGCTCGACGTCCGAACGGGACGCGTCCGGCCGCCCGATCGCGATGTTCTCCGCGACCGTCCCCGAGAACAGGAACGCCTCCTGGGTCACCATCACCACCCCCCGGCGCAGATCGGGCACCGCCAGATCACGCAGATCGGTGCCGTCGAGCAGCACCCGGCCCTCGGTGGGGTCGTAGAAGCGAGCCAGCAGCTTGGCCAGGGTGGACTTGCCGGCACCCGTCGACCCGACGACGGCGACAATCTGACCGGCCGGGATCGTCAGGTCGAAGCGGGGCAGCACCTCCCCGCCCGTGCGGTAGGCGAAGGAGACCTGCTCGAACACGACCTCACGGCCCGGGCTGCCGAGGGCCCGTACCGGCAGCTCACACGGCTCGCGCGCCTCGGGCACCGTCGGTCGCTGCGCCAGCAGACCCGCGATCTTCTCCAGCGACGCGGCCGCCGACTGGTAGGAGTTGAGGAACATGCCGAGCCGGTCGATCGGGTCGTACAACCGCCGCAGATACAGCACGGCCGCCGCCAGCACACCCAGCGCCAGCGTCCCCTGTGCCACCCGGTACGCGCCCCACAGGACCATCGCGGCGACCGCCGTGTTGGCGACGAGCCGGGAGCCCACCACATAGCGGGCCATCTCCAGCAGCGCGTCGCCGTTGCTGCGCTCGTGGCGGTGGTTGAGCACCTCGAACTCCGCGTCGTTGGCGCGCTCGCGCCGGAAGGCGCGCACCGGCCGGATGCCGTTCATCGTCTCCGCGAACTTCACGATGACCGCCGCGATCGCCGTGGAGCGGTTCATGAACACGGCCTTGGCGCGCCGTTGGTAGAGCCGGACCAGCAGGTAGAGCGGGATGAACGACAGGACGGCCGTACCGCCGATCCCGACGTCCAGCCAGAGCAGCATCGCCGAGATGTACACGAAGGCGAGCACGACGCCGATCAGCTCCTGCAGGCCTTCGCTCAGCAGTTCGCGCAGCGACTCGACATCGGTGGTCGAGCGGGAGATGAGCCGGCCGGAGGTGTACCGCTCGTGGAAGTCGACGCTCAACGCCTGCGCGTGGCGGAAGATACGGCCGCGCAGATCCAGCAGCACGTCCTGGTTCACACGGGCGGAGGCACGGATGAAGGCGTACTGGAGCGTTCCCGCGGCCACCGCGCACGACGCGTACCCGATGCCGACGGCGACCAGGGGTCCGTAGTCGTGGCCGCGGAACGCCGGCACGCCGTGGTCGATGGCGTACGCGACGAGGAGCGGGCCTGCCTGCACGGCCGCCTGCTGCAGCAGGAGTAGCACCGCGGCGAGCGCGACACGGGCACGGCGGGGCGCGAGGAGGGAGCGCAGCAGGGCGCCGGTCGCACCGTCGGGGGCGGGCAGGGCGTCCCGGTCGAACGGGTCGTCGGCCGCTGGGCCGGGAGCTTCTGAGCGCCCGTCCGGGGCGGGGCTCTCTGGGGACGCGTCCGGGGCGGGGGGCGCGGCCGAGTCGTCCGCGGCGGCCGGCGCGCGAACGCCCGCGGAGCGCGGGGCTGCGGTGCCAGACACCGGGGGGTCGGCCTTCGCGCCCACTCCCGCGCCCGCGGAGCGCGGGGGTGCGGCGTCGGGCACAAGCGGCTCCTGACCGGCCGGTCCGGTCACGGCGACGCCGTCCGAGGAGCCGGATCCGGCCACCGGGTCCGCTGCCGAGTCGGCCGTCGAACCAGTCGTCACTGTGCTGTCCCTTCCACTCCCGCGCTCCTCCCGGGGGCCGCTCGGCCGCCGGGCTCCCCATCGGCCGCCGGCTTCTGCGCGCCGCTCGGCACAAGGGGCGCCTCCGGGCCGCCGGGCCCTTCCGCGCCGGACATCAGCCATGCGTACTCCGTGTTCGCACGCAGCAGTTCGTGGTGCGTTCCCACCGCCGCGATACGCCCCTTCGACAGCAGCGCGACCCGGTCGGCCAGCATCACCGTCGACGGCCGGTGTGCCACCACCAGAGCGGTGGTCCCCTCCAGAACCCGGCGCAGCGCCGCCTCCACGAGCGCCTCCGTGTGCACGTCGAGCGCCGAGAGCGGGTCGTCCAGCACCAGGAAGCGGGGTCGCCCGACGACGGCGCGGGCGAGCGCGAGTCGCTGGCGCTGGCCGCCGGACAGGCTCAGGCCCTGCTCGCCCACCTGGGTGGCCGCGCCGTGCGGCAGCGCGTCCACGAAGCCCGCCTGCGCGATGTCGAGCGAGCGGCGCAGCTCGGCCTCGTCGGCGTCGCCATGAGCAGCCATCAGGACGTTCTCGCCGACGCTCGCGGAGAACAGCGTCGGCTCCTCGAACGCCACCGACACCAGCTCGCGCAGCCGCTCGCGGGGCATGGCGGTGATGTCCTGCCCGTCGAGGGTGATCCGCCCGCCGGTCGGCTCGTGCAGCCGCGGTACGAGCGCGGTGAGCGTGGTCTTGCCGCTGCCCGTCCCGCCGACGAGGGCCATCGTCTCGCCCGGACGGACGTGCAGGTCGATCCGGTCGAGGACGGGCGCGGTGTCCGCGGGTGCGTCCGGGTAGCGGAACTCGACTCCGTCGAAGCGCAGCCCGCCGGCCTCTGCGGGCGTTCCACCGGTCAGGGCCTCGGCGTCTTCGTACGTCTCACGCTCCTCTTCCGCGTCCAGCACCTCGAAGTACCGGTCCGCGGCCGTCGCCGCCTCCTGGCTCATGGCAAGCAGGAAGCCGATCGAGTCCACCGGCCAGCGCAGCGCCAACGCCGTCGACAGGAACGCCACGAGCGTGCCCGCCGACAGCTCGCCGTCCGCGACCTGGACCGTACCCAGCACCAGCGCGGCCCCGATGGCCAGTTCGGGGATGATCGTGATCAGCGCCCAGACGCTGCCCAGCAGCCGGGCCTTGCCGAGCTCCGTGCCGCGCAGCCGCTCCGACAGGCCGCGGAACGCCTCGGCCTGGCTGCGGTGCCGGCCGAAGCCCTTGATGATGCGGATGCCGAGGACGCTCTCCTCGACGACCGTCGTCAGATCGCCGACCTGGTCCTGGGCCTTTCGGGCGACGAGGGAGTACCGCGCCTCGAAGAGGGAGCAGACCACGACCAGCGGCACGACGGGAGCCAGCAGGACCAGCCCCAGCGTCCACTCCTGGCCGAGCAGGATCACGAACCCGACGAGGATCGTTGTCCCGTTGACGAGCAGGAACGTCAGTGGGAAGGCCAGGAACATCCGCAGCAGCATCAGGTCGGTGGTGCCGCGCGAGAGCAACTGGCCCGAGGCCCACCGGTCGTGGAAGGCCACCGGCAGACGCTGCAGGTGCCGGAAGAGATCCGCCCGCATGGCCGCCTCGACACCCGCGAGCGGCCGGGCCACCAGCCAACGCCGGAAGCCGAACAGAACGGCCTCCGCGATGCCCAGCAACAGCAGGACCAGCGCGCCGAACCAGACGCCGCCCGGGTCCCCGCCGGCGACGGGCCCGTCGACGATCCACTTCAGCACCAGCGGGATGACCAGGCTGAGACAGGAGGCCACGACGGCGACAAGAGCCGCGCTGAACAGGCGCGTACGGACCGGGCGCACGTACGGCCACAGCCGCAGGAGCGAACGCGTGGCGGAGCGGTCCCTGGTATCGGAAGGTGGTGTGGGCATCAGGTGCGAGCCTACGGTTCACCACTGACAGCGCTCATGTGGTTTTCCGCCAGGCGGCGCACCTTCGGCCCGGGGCCGGGTGACGGGCCGAGCGGAGTGGACGAGCTCACCACCCGGCTGGACCCGCGCGCCCGCAGGGACCCTGGCAACTGATCGAGGAGGTCAGGGACTCGGGCGTCATGGACCTGCGCATGCCCGGCGGTGGGGGAGTGGCGGCCATCGCCGAGCCGGCCCGCCGCGGCGCCCGCGCCAAGGTGCTGGTCCTCACACCTACGACACGGACTCCGACACCCTGCCCGCCATCGAGGCCGGCGCCACGGGTACCTCCTCAAGGACGCGCCCCGCGACGAACTGTTCACGGCGGTGCGGGCCGCCGCAGACGGCCGTACCGTGCTCTCCCCGGCGGTCGCCTCCCGTCTCGTCTCGCATGTCCGCACCCCCGCCGCGCCCGGCAAGGAGTCGCTCTCCGCCCGCGAGCGGGAGGTGCTCGAGCTGGTCGCCGAAGGCACGTCCAACCGGGAGATCGCGGCGGAGCTGTTCATCAGCGAGGCCACGGTCAAGACCCACCTCACGCCCATCTTCGGCAAGCTCGGCGCCAGGGACCGGGCGGCGGCCGTCGCCTGCGCCCGGGGCGTCCTCGGCTCACCGGACTCAGCGCGCGACCCGCAGCAGCAGCACCGAACGGCCGGGCACCCGCACCACCGAACCCCCCTCGTGCACCGTGCCCGGCGGCGAGGCCTGATCCTCCAGCGAGGTGTCCACCACCAGCTCGTACTCCTGCGCCCACGGAGCGCCCGGCAGCCGGAAGTCCGCCGGTTCGCCGGCCGCGTGCAGGATCGTCAGGAAGCTGTCGTCGGTGACCTGCTCCCCGTGTGCGTCCCGGCCGGGGATGTCCCGCCCGGACAGATACAGCGCGAGGATCGCCGACGGGGCGTACCAGTCGCCTTCGGTCATCTCCCTGCCCTGCGGGGTGAACCACGCCAGGTCGCGCAGTCCGTCCGGCGCCTGCGGACGGCCGGAGAAGAAGGCGCGTCTGCGCAGCACCGGATGACGGTGGCGCAGTGCCAGCAGCCGGCGGGTGAGCTCCAGCAGGCCGCCGGCCCCCGGCTCGTCGATCAGCGACCAGTCCAGCCAGCTGGTCTTGTTGTCCTGGCAGTAGGCGTTGTTGCTGCCGCCCTGTGTCCGGCCCATCTCGTCGCCGGCGACCAGCATCGGAACGCCCGTCGACAGCAGCAGGGTGGTCAGCAGATTGCGCACCTGCCTGCGGCGCAGAGCGTTGATGCCGGGGTCGTCCGTCCCGCCCTCCGCCCCGCAGTTCCAGGACCGGTTGTCGTTGGTGCCGTCGCGGTTGCCCTCCCCGTTGGCCTCGTTGTGCTTCTGCTGGTAGCTGACCAGGTCGCGCAGGGTGAAGCCGTCGTGCGCGGTGATGAAGTTGATGGACGCGTACGGCCGCCTGCCGCCCCAGGCATAGAGGTCGCTGGAGCCCGACAGCCGGTAGCCGAGATCGCGTACGTCGGGCAGGGCGCCGCGCCAGAAGTCCCGCACGGCGTCGCGGTAGCGGTCGTTCCATTCCGCCCACAGCGGTGGAAAAGCGCCCACCTGGTATCCGCCGTCGCCCACGTCCCAGGGTTCGGCGATCAGTTTCACCCGCCGCAGCACCGGGTCCTGGGCGATGACGGCCAGAAAGGGGGACAGCATGTCGACGTCGTGCATCGAGCGGGCGAGCGCCGCGGCCAGGTCGAAACGGAATCCGTCGACGCCCATCTCGGTCACCCAGTAGCGCAGCGAATCGGTGATCAGCCGAAGTACATGGGGCTGCACCACGTGCAGTGTGTTGCCGCAGCCGGTGTAGTCCGCGTATCTGCGGGCATCCGCCTGCAGGCGGTAGTAGCCGCGGTTGTCGATCCCGCGCAGGGACAGCATCGGCCCCAACTCGCTCGCTTCCGCAGTGTGGTTGTACACCACGTCGAGAATGACCTCGATGCCTGCGGCGTGCAGCGCCCGGACCATCCGCTTGAACTCGCCGACCTGCTGCCCGGCCGTGCCCGACGCCGCGTAGGCCGCGTGCGGGGCGAAGTAGCCGATGGAGTTGTAGCCCCAGTAATTGACGAGCCCCCGGCGCAGCAGATGGTCCTCGTGCGCGAACTGGTGCACCGGCAGCAGCTCGACCGCCGTCACCCCGAGCCGTACCAGATGCTCGATCGCCGCGGGGTGGGCGAGCCCCGCGTACGTGCCCCGCAGCTTCTCTGGGATGCCCGGATGCAGCTTGGTGAACCCCCGTACGTGCAGCTCGTAGATGACCGAGTCCGCCCAGGGGGTCTTGGGACGGCGGTCGTCCATCCACTCGTCGCCGTCGGCGTCGTCATGGACGACCACCCCCTTGGGCACGTACGGGGCGGAGTCCCGGTCGTCGCGCACCGTGTCGGCGACATGCTGGTCGGGCCAGTCCCGCACATGCCCGTACACCTGCGCGGGCAGCGCGAAGTCCCCGTCGACCGCGCGGGCGTACGGATCGAGCAGCAGCTTCGCCTGATTCCAGCGCGCCCCCGTCCACGGGTCCCACCGGCCGTGCACCCGGTAGCCGTACCGCCGACCGGGGCCGACGCCGGGCACGAAGCTGTGCCAGATCTCGTGCGTCAGCTCGGTGAGCGGCAGCCGGGTCTCCGTGCCGGACGCGTCGAACAGGCACAGCTCCACTCCTTCCGCCCCACCCGCCCACAGCGCGAAGTTGGTCCCCGCGACACCGTCCGGGCCGACCCGGAACCGTGCGCCCAGGGGCGTGGGCGATCCCGGCCACACCGGTGGTCTGCAGACCTCCGCCTCCGGGCGGTGGCAGGCCGCGCCGGCCACCGCCGAACGGGTGCCGGGCGGCTCGCCCGGCACCTCCTCCCGCACCGTCTCCTGCTCGGCTGCGCTCGACACCTGCCGGCCTCCCGCGGCTCGTCGGGCCCTGCTTGAGGTGCTCCCAGGCCCGGGGCCTTCGGTGGAGCACCGTTCGCGGCGTCCCGGCCGCGTCACCCCATGCCTGGTCCTCCCACCATTTCTGCCCGCGCCGCACTCGTCCCAACATCGCCTGCCGTTCACGTTGCCCCAGGCGGGTCGTTGCCCAGGGTGGGCCGCTGTCGTTGGTCGGTATGTGAGACATGTACTGAAGCGGGCGGGGCGCGGCGCGGCCGTCGCCCTGGCAGGAGCAGGACTGATCGCGGGACTCGTCGGCTGTACCGGCAAAACGCCCGGCGTCGGTGACAAACCGGGGGCGCGGGCATCCGGGGACACGATCAAAGTGACGCCGAAGGACGGGGCGAAGAAGGTGCGCCCGGACGACATCCTCGAGGTCCGTCTGACCGCCGGCCGGCTGGAGCGGGTCGAGGTCACGCGGATCGAGAACGCCACGAGGACCGCCGTCAAGGGCCGGATCTCCGAGGACGGGCTGCACTGGAAACCCAAGGAGGGCACCCGGCTGAAGCTCGCCGCCAAGTACAGCGTGGACGTGGTGGCACGCGACGGGCACGGCCGCAGGGCGGCGCGCCACACCACCTTCACGACCCTGGTTCCCGATCACCGGTTCGTCGGCTACGTCCAGCCGGAGAACCGCTCGACCGTTGGCACCGGGATGATCGTCTCCGTCGGGTTCAACCAGGCGATCGAGAACCGCGCCGCCGTCGAACGCGCGATCCGCATCACCTCCGATCCGCCGGTGGAGGTCGTGGGCCACTGGTTCGGCAACGAGCGGATCGACTTCCGGCCCCGTGACTACTGGAAGCCCGGCACCGAGGTCACTGTCGACATGCGGCTGCGCGAAGTCGAGGCGTTGCCCGGTGTCTACGGCCTCCAGAGCAAGACCATCTCCTTCACCGTCGGCCGCTCCCAGGTCTCCCACGTGGACGCGCAGGCGCGCACCATGAAGGTCGTACGGGACGGCAAGCCGCTGGCGACCGTGCCCATCACCGCCGGGGCACGCAAGCACCCGACGTACAACGGCAAGATGGTCGTCATGGAGATGCACGAGGTGACGCGGATGAACGGCGCGACCGTCGGCTTCACGAAGAAGAACGGCAAGAGCGAGTACGACATCAAGGACGTGCCGCACGCGATCCGGCTGACGACGTCCGGCACCTTCCTGCACGGCAACTACTGGACGAACCCCAAAATCTTCGGCACGAAGAACGTCTCGCACGGCTGTGTGGGGCTGCGGGACGACAAGGGCGGCAGCAGTGAGTCCCCGGGCGGCTGGTTCTTCGACCGGACCCTGATCGGCGACGTCGTGGAGGTCGTCAACTCCAAGGACCGGACGGTCGAGCCGGACAACGGCCTCAGTGGCTGGAACCTCGACTGGCAGGCGTGGAAGGCCGGTTCCGCACTGGGCTGACCCGGCGCCCTCACCGACTGGCACGACCTGTACCGCGGGCCGATGCCACCGCCAAGCGGCCCTGGCAGAGTCCGATGGACGAGTTGGGACTGAACGGTGACATTGGGGGGCACATCTGACGACGTGCGGTGTGATTATCTATCGCCGTGCGTGCGTGAGGTGCGCGGGGGTGCGGGCGTGGCGATGCCAGGCCGTGCGAGGGGAGAACACGACTGTGAACGGGCAGCCGATATCGGGGGCATCGGCCGGAACCGGACGCGGGCGCGGGGGCGCCGTGCTGTCCGCTCTGGTGGTGGGGGCGATGCTGGTGCTGACGGCCTGCGGGGGCGGGGGCTCCGACAAGGGCGGCGACACCGGGCCGGGCCGTAAGGACGGCGGCGGGAAGGTCGAGAACGCGGCCTCCCAGGCGGTGGTGACCATTACGCCGAAGGACGGCGCCGACGCGGTCGAGACCAGTGGCGCGCTCAAGGTCACGGCGGCCAAGGGCAAGCTGACGACGGTCAGCGTGCAGGACGACAAGGGCACCGAGATCAAGGGGAAGATCGCGGCGGACGGCGCGAGCTGGCAGCCGTTGCAGCATCTGGCGGGCTCCACCAAGTACAAGGTGCACGCCGTCGCCGAGGACGCCGACGGCCGCGAGTCGGCCAAGGACACCACCTTCACCACGCTGGTGCCCAAGAACACCTTCATCGGCCACTACACGCCGGAGGACGGTTCGACCGTGGGCGTCGGCATGCCGGTCTCCATCAACTTCACCCGCGGCATCACGGACCCGGAGGCCGTCGAGAAGGCGATCGAGGTGACGGCGGAGCCCTCCGTTCCGATCGAGGGCCACTGGTTCGGCAACGACCGCCTGGACTTCCGTCCCGAGAAGTACTGGGCCTCCGGCACCAAGGTGACCGTGAAGCTCAACCTGGACGGCGTCGAGGGCCGCCCCGGTGTCTACGGCAAGCAGGCCAAGACCGTCTCGTTCACCATCGGCCGCAGCCAGGTCTCCACCGTCGACGCGAGCGCCAAGACGATGAAGGTCGTACGCGACGGCAAGGAGATCAAGAACATCCCGATCACCGCGGGCGCGCCGTCGACCACGACGTACAACGGGCAGATGGTCATCAGCGAGAAGTACAAGGTGACCCGGATGAACGGTGCGACCGTCGGCTTCGGCGGCGAGTACGACATCAAGGACGTGCCGCACGCGATGCGGCTGTCCACCTCGGGCACCTTCATCCACGGCAACTACTGGGCCTCGCCGGGGACCTTCGGCTCGGCCAACGTCAGCCACGGCTGCGTCGGGCTGCGCGATGTGCGCGGCGCCTACGACAAGAACACCCCGTCCGCCTGGTTCTTCAACAACTCGATCATCGGCGACGTCGTGATCGTGAAGAACTCCAAGGACAAGCAGATCGCCCCGCACAACGGCCTGAACGGCTGGAACCTGTCCTGGGAGGAGTGGACGAAGTAGGACGCCCCCGCAGGGGCCCGGTGCTGTGAGCAACAGCACCGGGCCCCTGCGTGTTAACGGGTACTAACCTTCGCCCATGACCGTTTCACTCGAAGTCTCCGAAGGCGTCGGCACCATCAGGCTCGACCGCCCCCCGATGAACGCCCTCGACATCGCCGTCCAGGACCGGCTGCGCGAGCTCGCGGAGGAGGCGACCCGCCGCGAGGATGTACGGGCCGTGATCCTCTACGGCGGCGAGAAGGTGTTCGCGGCAGGCGCGGACATCAAGGAGATGCAGGCCATGGACCACACGGCGATGGTCGTGCGCTCCCGTGGACTGCAGGAGTCCTTCACCGCCGTCGCACGTATCCCCAAGCCCGTCGTCGCGGCCGTCACCGGATACGCGCTCGGCGGCGGCTGCGAGCTCGCGCTCTGCGCCGACTACCGGATCGCCGCCGACAACGCCAAGCTCGGCCAGCCGGAAATCCTGCTGGGCCTGATCCCGGGCGCCGGTGGCACCCAGCGGCTGTCCCGGCTGATCGGCCCGTCCCGCGCCAAGGACCTGATCTTCACCGGCCGTATGGTGAAGGCCGACGAGGCGCTCTCCCTCGGCCTGGTGGACCGCGTCGTCCCGGCCGCCGAGGTGTACGAGCAGGCGCACACATGGGCCTCGGCGCTCGCCAAGGGCCCCGCGCTGGCGCTGCGCGCCGCGAAGGAGTCGGTGGACACCGGTCTGGAGACGGACATCGAGACCGGTCTCGCGGTGGAACGCAACTGGTTCGCGGGGCTGTTCGCCACGGAGGACCGGGAGCGCGGCATGCGCAGCTTCGTCGAGGAGGGTCCGGGCAAGGCCAAGTTCCTCTGATCCCTCGGCCGGCCGGCCCCGCTCCGTCGAGGGCCGCGGGCCTGCTCGGCCGGGCCGGCCGCCGCGTCCGGCCCTGGTTACCTGTGCGTACCGCACGTTTGGGAGGTGACAACGGTGACTGCCGGGCGCCTGGCCGCGCGTGACAACGTCACTCCTGTCACCGACCGAGGGAGTGTGCGTGAACAAGGGGTACGCGGTCTTCTGCGACGCCGACCGGCACTTCTACGACGCGCCGCACCGCCTGGCGTTCGCAGAGAAGACCGCTGACGGCTCCCTGTACGAGGCGGCGCGGCTGCCGGTACCCGAGGGATGGCTCAGCCACCGCACGGGCGACTGGCTTGCCCTGCGGCCCGTGGAGCAGGCGCTGCCGTCCCAGGGCTGGAAGATCCATGTCTCCGCCTCCCTCGGCAACGCGGAGTCGGTGCTCACCAAGGTCCGGACGTACTGCCTGGCGCACGAGGTGGCGTTCAAGTTCGTCCCGAGCCGCTACCTGCTGCACCAGCGCAACGCCAAGTACGCCGACCGGGCGGCGAGCGGCAAGTTCATCACGGTCTACCCGGCGGACGAGGCCCGGTGCGGACGGATCGCGGGCGACCTCGCCGCGCTGCTCGACGGCGAGCCGGGTCCGTACATCCTCAGCGATCTGCGCTGGGGCGCGGGGCCGGTGCACCTGCGCTACGGGAGCTTCACCCGCCGCCACTGCTACGACGAGCAGGGCGAGCTGCGCCCCGCGATCGAGAACGGTGCTGGCGCGCTGGTGCCCGACCCGCGCGAGCCGGTGTTCCGAATACCCGAGTGGATCACACCGCCCGACTGTCTGCGGCCCCATCTCGAGGCCCGCGGCGCGGTGGCCGTCACGGACCTGCCGTACGCCATCGACAAGGCGCTGCACTTCTCCAACGGCGGCGGCGTCTACGAGGCACACCACAAGGACACCGGCACGCGGGTCGTACTCAAGGAGGCCCGCCCGTACGCCGGCCTCGCCGCCGACGGCGCCGACGCGGTGACCCGCCTGGACCGGGAACACCAGGCGCTGCGGCAACTGTCGGGACTCGCCTGCACACCGGAGGTCCTGGACAGCTTCGTGCTGGGCGAGCACCACTTCCTCGCGCTGGAGCATGTGGCGGGTCGGCCGCTCAACTCCTTCTTCGCCCGCAGACACCCGCTGATCGACGCGGATCCGTCGCCCGAACGGCTGGACGAATACACGCGATGGGCGATGCGGATGCACGGCCTGGTCGAACAGGCGGTGGCCGACGTCCACGCACGCGGAGTGGTCTTCAACGATCTGCATCTGTTCAACATCATGGTTGCCGAGGACGAGGAGTCCGTCGTCCTGCTCGACTTCGAAGCGGCACGCCCCGCGGAGGAGCGCGGTCGGCAGATCGTCGCCCACCCGGCGTTCGTCGCACCCGCCGACCGGCGCGGCATCGACGTCGACCGCTACGCGCTGGCCTGCCTGCGGATCGCCCTGTTCCTGCCGCTCACCAGCCTGCTCGCCGTCGATCGGGACAAGGCGGCACACCTGGCCGACCTCGCGGCACGGTACTTCCCGGTGCCCCGCGACTTCCTCGACGAGGCCGTACGGGAGATCGGACGCGACCCGGCCGGCGACCGGCTCCACGCACCGGCGCAAGGACCTGGCCGGTTCCTTCCCGTGGAACCGGACGACTGGCCGCGCAGCCGTGACTCGATGGCCGAGGCGATCCTCGCGTCGGCGACCCCGGAGCGCGAGGACCGGTACTTCCCCGGCGACATCGCACAGTTCGCGACCGCGGGCGGCGGAGCGAGCTTCGGCCACGGCACCGCCGGAGTGCTCCACGCCCTCCGCGAGAGCGGCTCCCCGGCCTGCCCCGCCGCCGAGGAGTGGCTGCTGCGCCACGCCAAGGCACCCGACTCGGGCACTCCGCTCGGTTTCTACGACGGCCTCGCCGGCATCGCCTGGACCCTTCACCGGCTGGGCCACACAGGCCCTGCCATGGGACTCGCCCACCGGATCCTCGAACAGGACTGGTCGGCGCTCTCACCCGACCTGCACAGCGGCACGGCCGGAATCGGCCTCGCCTTCGACGCACTCGCCGCCGCCACCGGGGACACGACCCTGCACGACGCCGCCCTCCACTGCGCGGAACTGACTGCCCGCCCCGTCCCGGCCGGCACCGGGACCGGGCGGAGCGCACGGCGCACCGGGCTGCTGCACGGATCCGCGGGCCGAGCGCTGCTCTTCGTACGGCTGCACGAACGCATCGGGGACACCGCGCTGCTCGACCTCGCGGCCGAGGCGCTGAGCGACGATCTGTCCCGGTGCGTACACGGTGCCGCCGGCACCCTTCAGGTGGACGAGGGCTGGCGCACGATGCCCTACCTGGGAGCGGGCAGCGCCGGTATCGGCATGGTGCTCGACGACTACGCAGCCCACCGCCGCGACGACACCTTCGACCGGGCACGCCGCGAGATCGTGCGGGCCGCGCAGGCCACGTTCTACGCACAGCCCGGACTCTTGCGCGGCGCCGCCGGCATGGTCCTGCACCTCGCGCGCACCACCACGGGCGGCCCCGGTACCACAGCAAAGGACGTACGCCGTCAGGTCCGTTCGCTGGCCTGGCACGCCATGTCCTACGAAGGCCGACTGGCCTTTCCCGGTGAGCAGATGATGCGGCTGTCGATGGACCTGTCCACCGGCACGGCCGGCTGCCTGCTGGCGCTGGCGGCGGCGCTCGGCGACCGCCCGGCGCAGCTGCCGTTCCTGCCGCCGCTGCACCGCCCCCAAGAACCGGCCCCGTCACGGGGTCGTCAGTAACACCGTCCCCAACAGAGAGGAAAAGATCATGACCCTGCTCGACCTGCAGTCGATGGAGACCCCGAAGGAAGAGGCCATCGGCGACGTCGAGACCGGCAGCCGCGCCAGCCTGCTGCTCTGCGGCGACAGCAGCCTCAGCGTGACCACCTGCAACTGATCCGGCGCGGCTCCGCGAGCGGCGGCAGTCGCGGCGGAGTCCCGGGGGGGGGGGGGGGGGGGGGGGGGGGGGGGGGGGGGGGGAGGGGAGAGGGGGGGGGGGAGAGGGGGGAGGG
>NZ_JBVHTA010000021.1:0-9787 GCF_055566095.1 Streptomyces sp. NPDC027962 | reverse complement strand
ACCCCCCCCCCCCCCCCCCCTCCCCTCCCCCCCCCCCCCCCCCCCCGCACCCCCCCCCCCCCCCCCCCCCCCCCCCCCCCCCCCCCCCCCGCGGCGTCCGGAACGCCGTGCCCACAGCGGTGGACGGTTCTGCCCGGCCGAGCCCCCGGAGCGGCTTCCGGGGGCGGTCCCCGGAGGCGTTTTCCGCGGAGGAGTGCCGGAGACAGGTGACGGAGAGGGGTGACGAGGCTGGAACGGGCAGAGCGACCGCGGGGCAGGCGACAGCGTGACGAGGAAGGGCGTGACCAGGGGCGGTCGGCCGTGAAGCCCCGGGGCGAGGGCCGGCGCGAGGAGGGCCGTACGGCGCCGGGGAGCGGAGGAGACGCACTCCTGCGCGGCACGGTGCGGCGCACCTGGTTCATCACGGCCGTTCTCGGCTTCTGCTCGACGGCCGCCGCAGGGTGCGCGCTCGTGGTTCCCGCCGTCATCGGGCACGCGCTGGACCTGATGCTGGACCGACGCACAGGGGTGGCGCCATGGCTCGCGCTGAGCGCCGTGCTGATGGCGGGTGAGGTCCTCCTGGAGGCCGCACGCGTCCTGCTCAGCCAATTGGCGAACGCCCGCGCCACCGCCTGGGTACGCATCCGGGCGTTGACGGGGCTGCTCGGCAGTCCGCTCGACAGGGCGGCCTCGTACTCTCCCGGTGACGTCGCCGCTCGGCTGTGCGTGAACGCCGCGGACAGCGGAGCGGCGCCTGCGGCGCTCGCCACCATCGTCTCCTCACTGCTCGCCCCCGTGGGCGCCCTCGTAGCCCTCGCGCTCATCGATCCGTGGACCGCCGCCGTGTTCCTGGCCGGTGTTCCGCTGCTGCTTCTGCTGCTGCGTGCCTTCGCCCGTCACTCGTCCGACAGTGTCGGCCGCTACCAGCGGGTGCAGGCCGACATCGCCGCCCGGCTGGCGGAGGCGCTGGAGGGCGCCCGTACGGTCGCCGCGGCAGGCACCGTCGAACGCGAGGCGCGGCGCGTCCTCGCCCCGCTCGACGAACTGGCCCTGCACGGACGGCGTATGTGGACCGTCCACGGCCGTGCCGTGGCACACAGCGGCGTGCTGCTGCCGCTGCTGGTCACAGCCGTCCTCGCCGTGGGCGGGGTCCGCGTCTCCCAGGGCGCCCTGAGCGTGGGGGACCTGCTGGCAGCCTCGCGTTACGCGGCGCTCGCAGCGGCTGTCGGCGGGGTCGCGTCTCCGCTCGGCGCGCTCGTGCGGGCCCGCAGCGCGGCCCGTCGCACGGCCGAACTCGCGGACCTGGACCCGATGCCCCACGGCTGCGCGGTCCTGCCGGCCGACGGAACCGGCGCTCTGGAACTCAGCGGGGTCGGTGTCGTGCGCGGCGGTGCGCCGCTGCTCACGGACGTGTCGCTGAAGGTGCCGGGAGGCGCGACGGCCGCCGTGGTGGGCCGGTCCGGCTCCGGCAAGTCCAGCCTCGCCGCGGTCGCCGGCCGGCTCGAGGATGCGGACGTGGGGCAGGTGCTCCTCGACGGCACAACGCTGTCCCAGGTGGCGCGGAGCGACCTGCGCGCCTGCGTCGCGTACGCCTTCGCACGACCGGAGTTCCACGGCGTCACGGTGGCCGAAGCCGTGGCGGCCGGAGCCGTCCGCACGAGCGGGGAGCAGGTCCGGCGCGCTGCTGCCCTCGCGCACGCCGACGACTTCGTACGCCTGCTGCCCCAGGGGTACGGGACACCGCTGGACCGGGCGCCGTTGTCCGGGGGCGAGCGGCAACGCCTGGGGCTGGCGAGGGCCTTCGTACGACGAGCGCGTCTGACGATCCTGGACGACGCGACCTCGAGCCTCGACACGGCCACGGAACGGCAGGTGGAATGCGCGCTGTCGCGTTCCTCGCTCACGGGCACGCGGCTGGTCGTCGCCCACCGCGTGTCCACCGCAGCCCGGTCCGACCTGGTGATCTGGCTGGAGGCGGGCCACGTCCGACGCGTCGCGCCGCACGACGAGCTGTGGCGGGACCCGGACTACCGTGCGGTGTTCGCCCCCGAGCCCGTGCAGGAACGGCCGGCCACCCCGTACCCGCCGCCCGCGGGGGACCTTGTGCCTGCGCCGGATTCGCCGCCCGCGGGGGACCCTGTGTCTGCGCCGGATTCGCCGCCCGCGGGGGACCTTGTGCCTGCGCCGGATTCGCCGCCCGCGGGGGACCCTGTGTCTGCGCCGGATTCGCGGGCTGCGCCTGACCGCGTGCCTGCGCAGGACCCGTCACGCACTCCGGGCGCGGCCCCGCCGCGACGGGCCGGGTGGCCGCCCGCCGCCTTGGTCGCGCGCCGCGGCCGGGGGGCCGGGCGATGAGCCGGACCACCGCCCGGCCCGGTCACGGCCCCGCCGTCACGGACCGGGTGGCCGCCCGCCGCCTGGCGGCACCGGCCCGGCGTTTCCTCCTGCGCAGGAAGCGGACCCTGTTCGGGCTCGTGGCCCTGTCCGCCGCCGAGTCCGTGCAGACGTTTCTCGGCGGTTACGGAGTCGCCAGAGCACTCGACGACGGGTTCCTGCGGGCGGACACCGTGACGGGTCTGCTCTGGCTGGCGCTGGCGGCCGGGGTGATTCTGCTCAGCGCCCCCGTCACCCGCGGGGTTTTCGCCCTCCTCGCCGACCTGACGGAGCCGCTACGCGACGCTCTGGTCCGCCGCGCGGTGACGCACGCGTTGCGCAAGGCCACGGCCCCCGGCGGCTCGGTCGACGGAACCGCCGTCTCCCGGCTGACCAGCCAGACGGAGATCGCCCGGGACAGCTTCGCGGGGCTTGTGCTCACCGCGCGCTCCTTCGTCTTCGTCGCCGCCGGGGCCGCGGTCGGTCTGCTGTCGCTGGCACCGCAGTTCCTGCTGATCGTTCTGCCGCCGCTGCTGCTGGGAGTCACGCTGTTCATGGCGTCACTGCTGCCGATGGCCCGCGCCCAGCACCGTTACCTCGACGCCGACGAGGCGATCGGCCGGCACGCGCAGGGCGTACGGACGGCCCTGCGCGACATCGTCGCCTGCGGCACGCAGGACGAAGCCATGGCACGGGGGCGGCTCGACGTCGACGAGGCCGCCGCCGCGGCACGGTCGATGGCCCGCTGGGCGACCGTGCGCACGCTCGCCGTTGCCGTGGCCGGTCAGCTGCCGGTCTTCCTCCTCCTGATCTGCACTCCGTGGCTGGTGGGGCAAGGCGTCACGGCGGGAGCACTGGCGGGTGCCCTCACCTACCTGCTTCAGGCACTGCTTCCCGCCCTGCATTCGCTGATGACCGTGCTCGGCGCCGCGGGCGCGCGGCTGCTCGTGGTCCTGGGCCGGCTCACCGAGCCGTACCCGGACACGGCCGTCGCCGACCCTCCCGCCGCCGGCTCGGAGTCCGGCCCCCCGACAGACCGGGCGGCGGTGGAACTCCGGGGCATCCGGGTCTCCTTCGGGTCGCGGGCGCGTCCCGTCCTGGACGGGCTGGACCTGACCGTCACCGAGGGAGAGCACCTCGCCGTGGTCGGGCCGAGCGGCATCGGCAAATCGACACTTCTCCAGGTGGCGGCCGGCACGCTGGCACCGACCGCAGGGACGGTGCGGCTGGCCGGGCACTCACTCGGGCCGGCGTCACCCACGGAGCTGACGGGCATGCGCGCCCTTCTCCCGCAGGACGCGTACGTGTTCACCGGCACGCTCCGGGACAACCTGTGCTACCTGCGCCCCCACGCCCCGCGAGCCGCAGTGGAGGAGACCGTACGGGCGCTGGAGCTGGAGCCGCTCGTGGCCAGGGTCGGCGGTCTGGACGCCCTGCTGACACCGCGGACCCTCAGCCAGGGCGAGCGGCAGCTGATCGCCCTCGGCCGCGCCCATCTCTCCCTGGCGCCCGTGCTGTTGCTCGACGAGGCGACGTCCCATGTCGATCCCTCGACGGAGGCGGTGGCGGAGAGGGCTCTCGCCGCCCGGCCGGGGACCCTGGTGGTGGTGGCCCACCGGCTGTCGTCGGCCCTCCGGGCGGATCGCGTCCTCGTCCTCGACGGCACGCACGCCCGGTGCGGAGCGCACGAGGAACTGCTCGTGCGCTCCGCTCTGTACCGGGATCTGGTGGGGCACTGGCACGGCACGGCCCGCTGATCCGGCCGGCCCGCCGTCCAGCGGCGGCGGTCCGTGTGCACGGATCGGGCGGGACCGGGCGGTCCGCCGACCCGGATCAGGTCCAGCCGGCCCCCTGCGCGATGCGGATCGCGTCCACCCGGTTGCGGGCCCCCACCTTGCGTATGACGCTCGCCATGTAGTTGCGGACCGTCCCCTGGGACAGGTGCAACGACGCGGCGACCTCCGCGATCGGCTCTCCCCTGGCGGCCAGCGCCAGTACGCTCAACTCCCGGCGAGTCAGCGGCATTTCCGCTGCCGTCAGAAAACCGGCGGCGAGTGCCTCGTCCACGAACCGGTCACCCTTCGCGGCGCGGCGCACCGCTGTGATCAATCGGCTCTTGGAGCCGCCCTTGTCGACGAACCCGAGGGCACCGGCCTCATGGGCCCTTCGCAGCACCCCTGGTCGCTGTGCCGGGACGAGTGCCACGAGGGCGCCCCTTCCGGTCACCGTCCGGTCGGCGGCGCGGGCCGGCTCGAGGCACTCGGCGTCGATGACGTACACGTCGGGCGCCGGAGCGCCGGGGGCCCGTCGCTGCGGCCAGCGCCCCACGGAGGAGACATCGAACTCACCTCCGGAGCGCAGCAGTTCCTCGAGCGCCGCTCGCAGCAGCCCGGCCTCGTACACCACAGTCACCCGTATCATTTCCCACCCTTTGGGTATGCCCGGCACGCCTGTTCGGCGTGACGCTCGTGATCCGCCCCTCCTCTGAGTGCCCCCGCGATCGTCCCGGGAACGTGGGCTTTCGGAAGCACAGGGGCGCACGCGACGGCGGATTGGCCGGATGAGTACCCGGACCGGTGAACCGATGCAGGCCATCGAGGGTTCCGCAGCGGAGCGCCGCACGACAAATGGCCTGATAGCGCGCCCTGGTGAGCTGTGGGCGGCAGGCCGGCACGTCGGCGTCGGTCGGCGGCCGTGGGTGCCGGCGTCACTCGTGCGGGTGGCCTTCGCCCAGGTGCGGACAGGTGAGCGGCGCCTTGCGGCGTCGGGACCGTGTGCCCTGCGAGGCGGTCGGGCCGTCCTGCTGCGAGGGGCTCCGTTCCGCGGGAACGGCCACACGGACCGTCAGTTGCGGCCATGATGGAGGCATGTCGGGCCTCGAGGGTGTGGGACAACCGCGGCAGCGCATCGGCGCCACCGCCGGGCGGTGGGCACCAGCCGCCGACGACGAACAGGCGCTCAAGGCACTGGAGTTGTACGGCAACCCGACGGAGGGCGAGGTAAGCCTCCCCTCCCGCCCCGAATCCGCCGCCACGGCCCGCCGGCTCACCCAGTGCGTGGTGCTGCGCCAGTGGTCGCTGCCTCCGCAGACCGGGGAGTACGCGATCCTGCTCGTCTCCGAACTCGTCGGCAACGCGGTCCGCCACACCGGTGCGCGCGTCTTCGGATTACGGATGCTGCGCCGCCGCGGCTGGATCCGCATCGAGGTGCGCGACCCCTCCCGGGGGCTGCCCTGCCTGATGCCCGTGACGGAGATGGACACCAGCGGCCGGGGCCTCTTCCTCGTCGACAAGCTCGCCGACCGGTGGGGTGTGGACCTGCTGCCGCGCGGCAAGACCACCTGGTTCGAGATGCGGGTCATCGACCGCTGAAGCTCCGCTGATGCGCAGAACCCCCGCTGATGCACAGAAGCCCCTCGCGCCGGGACGCGGCGCCGCGGGGGCTTCTGTGTGGAGCGCCGTGGATTGGGGGGTGCATCCACGGGCGCCGATGTCGACCTGGCCCGGGTCAATGGAGGTCGTGCCGTCGACTATGACAGACAGCCCGCTCATCGCCAAAATCCCATATATGGACAATCGGCTCACTTCAGTTCTTCTCGAGGAGGAATCATAGGTGAGATGGTCCACTTGCCTGGCAATCCATGTGTAAGTGTGGATAGCAGGGTGTGATTCATCGAGCTTGTGGTCGCTGCTCATGCCTCGAGGGTCGGAGTCGGCGCGACCCGTGATCATCTGAATTGCGTAAATCGTTACTTTTCGCCCCCCTGCCGCCTACTGTGCTTGTCCGTGAAGACACCCCTCACGAAGCGGACCACGGTGCTGCTCGCCGTCACCCTTCTCGCCCTGCTCGCGGGCTGCGGCCGGGGCGGGGGGAGGCCGGAGGCGCGCGGCACCGAACCGGCCACCCCGTCCGCCGCGCCCACCAAGGTCTCCGGCGCCCTCGGACTGCCCGGCATGCCGCCCGTCCTGGATCCCGACGACATCTACGCCGCCGACCGGCAGGGCATGCTCTCCCCGGTCGTCAGGGGATTCCCCTCCCGGGTGTACGTCCCCAACACCAAGTCCAACACCGTCTCGGTCATCGACCCCCAGACGTACAAGGTCATCCGGACCATCCCGGTCGGTGCGCAGCCGCAGCACGTCGTACCGTCCTGGGACCTCAAGACGCTGTGGGTCAACAACAACCGGGGCAACACGCTCACCCCGATCGACCCGCGGACCGGTGCGGCGGGCAAGCCCGTCGAGGTGCACGACCCGTACAACCTCTACTTCACGCCCAACGGCAAGTACGCCGTCGTCATGGCGTCCCTGGACAGAGAACTCGTCTTCCGCGACCCGCACACCATGGAGTCCCAACACGTCGAGCCGGTGTCCTGCTACGGAGTCAACCACGCCGACTTCTCCGCCGACGGCAGCTACTTCGTCGTCTCCTGCGAGTTCTCCGCCGAGCTGCTCAAGGTCGACACGGAGAAGATGAAGGTCGTCGCACAGCAGAGTCTGCCGTTCGAGGGCGCGATGCCGCAGGACGTGAAGCTCTCCCCGGACGGCAAGACCTTCTACATCGCCGACATGATGGCGCACGGCGTGTGGGTGCTCGACGGTGAGAAGTTCACCCAGCCGAAGCTGCTGCCCACGGGCAGGGGCGCCCACGGGCTCTACATCGGCCGAGACTCCAGGGAGATGTTCATCACCAACCGGGGCGAGGGGTCCGTCTCCGTCTTCGACTTCGCGAAGAACGACCTGACGAAGAAGTGGTGGCTGCCGGACGGCGGCAGCCCCGACATGGGCGGCATCTCCGCGGACGGCAAGGTGCTGTGGCTGTCCGGGCGTTACGACTCCGAGGTGTACGCCCTCGACACCAGGACCGGGAAGCAGCTGGCGCGCATCCCCGTCGGCGACGGCCCGCACGGGCTCGCGGTCTACCCCCAGCCCGGCCGCTACTCCCTGGGCCATACCGGCGTGTTCCGTTAGCCGGATGCCCAACTCGCCCACGGGCGGGTGACGATGCACGGTCCGGCGTCGCTGTGCCGGGATGGTGATCTCCATGATCATGACTAGCCTGCGGCGCCGGGCCGCCGTGCTTGCGCTCGCTCTGACCACCACTCTCGTCCCGGCGGCAGCGTCCACCGCCGCCGATGCCGCCTCGGTTGCCACCGCCGCTCCCGCCGCGGCCGCGGCCACGTGCCCCGTCGTCGGGGACCCGCTCCACGCCGCGGCCGACCGCAGCGTCGACATCGACCGGATCACGCCGGCGCCGTCGTACCGCACCAACTGCAAGCAGCTGTACCGGGCCGACGGACGCGGTCCCGAGATCATCTTCGAGCAGGGCTTCCACCCGAAGGCGCCGCAGAACGGCCAGTACGACATCGAGAAGTACGTCCTGGTCAACCAGCCGTCGCCGTTCGTCTCGACCACGTACGACCACGACCTCTACAAGCAGTGGAAGAGCGCCTGGAACTACTACGTCGACGCCCCCGGCGGCATCGACGTCAACGAGACGATCGGTGATACCCACAAGTGGGCCGCGCAGGTCGAGGTCGCCTTCCCGGGCGGTATCTCACGCGACTTCGTCGTCGGCGCCTGTCCCGTCGACAAGCAGACCAAGCGCGAGATCATGAGCGAGTGCCAGGACAACCCGCACTACCTGCCCTGGCGCCTGTGAGGTGAGCACGCCGCCCTGGCACCGGTCGCACGACCGGACCCACCGTCACCCCGCCGTCCGGCGCCGGAAACCGTCCGCGCGCCGCCGCGGCCAGGATCCCCGCTGGCCCGTCGCTCATCGGCTGTCTCCCCGTACACATCTCTCGGCCTCGCCTCCGTGATCGCGTGACGGTGTCGATAATCTGACCTCCGTCAGTAATGCACCAAGAAGGGGTGGACCGGTGGCGGACATCGAGGAAGCACGCAAGGCGTTCGACCGTTACGACGCGGACGGCGACGGCTTCATCACTGCGGCCGAATACAAGACGGCGATGGCTCAGATGGGCGACTGGAACGTCACCGAGGCCGTCGCCGAGGCCGTGATCGCCGCGCAGGACACCGACAAGGACAAGCTCCTGTCGTTCGACGAGTTCTGGGCCCACCTCAACAGGGCCTGAGCCAGAACGCCGCTGCCCCGCCCGGACGACCGGGGCGGGGCAGCGGCTTGCCGCCGGCCTCAGCCGAAGGACTTGACGTTCGTCCAGTCTGTCGACAGAACCATCTTCACGGGCGGATTGGTGTTGGTCTCAGACGGGTGGTAGACCCGCATCTTGCCATCCGCACCGAACCGGGCCCACATGTCGGGTATACCGTCCCCGCTCACATCCGGGATGCCGATGACTGCCGACACGTTCGTCTCCGTCCAGCTCGTCCCGTAAGCCACGTCTCCGTCACGGGAGTTGGCCGCCGTGGTGAGCGAGACGAGGTCGACGCTGCCGGCGGTCGTGCCCGGCTTTCCATGGCGGACGTACATGTTGCCGGTGTCCCGGTTGCGCCACACCAGGTCCGGCGTGCCGTCCCGGTCGATGTCCGCCACGTTGACGATCTCGCGGCCCGCCCAGACGTCACCGTTCATCAGGGTCGCCTTCGTTTGTCGCCCGTGACGTCCCCGACCGCCTTGATCTGCGTCCAGGTGGACGGCGCCGGTGCGTCGGCGGGCAGCCGGATCCGCAGCCGCTTGTCCACGTTGAAGCTGCCGTAGCCGTCACCGGGGTAGAGCCAGAAGCCGCCGTCGGGGGTGCGGGCGAACAGGTCGGTCGTACCGTCACCGGGATAGGTGTCCGAGTGCTTGGCGATCAGAGCCGCCTTCCCGGTGGCCGGGTCGTACCAGTGGCCCTCCGGGTGCAGCTTGCCGTCGCCGGTGTAGGAGGCGGCGAGGGTGCTGTACAGCTCGCCGTCCACGTCCGATCCTGTCGGCGACTGCGCCACGGGCGCCGGCCTGCTACGTGCCGGCGGGCGCTACGCCGGTCCTCGTCCACAACACCGGCGGCAGCGGCCACATGTGCGATATCGCCGCGACAGCTCCTGACGGGAGCACGCGTGTCGATGTGAAGCTGGAGAGCGGTGACATGACTCCGGAGGAGGCTGCTCTCGGCTATCCCAATAATTCCGCTTTCACGCACACGGAGCACCGGTTCTCGCGTATGGCCGGTGCCTCCACAGGACCGAAGGTCTCATTCCGAACGATCCGTTCGCTGGTAAGTACCCGTTGAGTCCCGGTGACGCAGTGACGATGCGAGGCCAGCTTCCGCCCTGCTCAAGGTGCAAGGGGCGATGAACCGCATGGTCAGGGAATTGGGGGTGTCGGTTACGTATGCATGGGACGGGGTCAAGGGTGCCGGAACATGGAAGGCGAGGGGCTAGTGTCCTGAGTCGTTAGTTCGCTTGCGGTTGTAGGGTGGGGTGATGCCTGGTCCGAAGCCGTTGCCTCTGGAGCTGTCCGATCACGAACGCCG
>NZ_JBVHTA010000020.1:0-141539 GCF_055566095.1 Streptomyces sp. NPDC027962 | reverse complement strand
GGAAGCGTAGGAACTCCCATCATCCCAGGTCAGCGGGCACCTCTTCCTGTTTCTCCATCCACAGCTCGGCCGCTACGCGGTGGATCGAGGCTGAGGCGGCCCGGATCCGCCGGAGCGGACGCTGTTGTGTCCCGTCCGCCGGCCACAACCAGTGGCCTTCGCAGGCGGTCTTCCACGGCCTGGACCGTTCGACCAGGTCGCCATGCCACTGGATGCCGGTTCGCCCCCGGTTCGTAATCCCGTCGATCACCTGCCCGGTCCGCCACCTGCCGCAACGCCCGCTGCCGACCGGTGGGAAGGCCGCGGCGGTCCCCACTCGGAATATGTCAGGGCGACGGACTTTCCTGACGTCGAGCCGTAGTTTGCGCCATCCACCCGGCGTGGCCCGGAATCCCGCTTTCCTCTTCCTTTGCTCAGCGGTGATCTGTGCTGCGCTTTCTATTTACTGACAGTGACCACGTGTCCTCGGATCGATGTGGCCGATGTGACCCACATCACTGGAGGCTCTGCCAGTAGTGGAGATACTGCCGCAAATCGGGCGCGAATGGAGGGGGCTGGTCGCCGGAATGGGAGGTTCCTGGTCGCCGGCTGCCCCGGCCTCGCCGCCCGGATCCCTGTCAGATGGGTTCCGAGAACAGAGATAGCCGCTGGTCGACACGGCGCGGTCGATATTCCGCTTCAATTCCGGATGGGTGGAATAGCACATCCGTGCTTTCTGTATATCCGGAAGCGTTGACAGGGGCCAGTTCCGGACTGTTGTATGACTGTCATCAAGGGGGCGGGATGGCAAATGGGGGCCAGTCGGAGGTCCAACGCCGCAGGCGCGTTGTATTGATCTTTTGCCATCTCCAGTTTGGGGGATGTTATGAGCAAAATTAAGCACACGCTTCCGATCGCTGCCGCAGCCATTGCGTTGACGGCCGGGAGCATCGTCGGCCCCAGCTTCATCCAGACCGAGTCCGTGGCCGCGAGCACATCAACTGCCGCCGAGGCTCCGGCGACCACCGAGGTCCCGGCGGACACCCAGGCCCGGTCGAAGACCATCGGTAAGCGGGCGGTCGCGAAGACCCCCGATCAGTTGCTGCAGCTCCTGGGCGAGAGGATCAAGGCCGAGGACGTCGAGGGAGTCATCGCTCTGCATGAGCCCGAAGCGGCGATCGTCGATTACGACGGATCGATTATCAGGGGTCACAAGGAGATCCGGGCGTTCTACATCGAGTGGTTCAAGTCGGATCCGGTGCTCACCGTCAACCCTCGCCAAACCGTGGTGGCGGGAGGGAAGCGCGGAGGCAAGGGCAAGGTACGTAACCGCACGGCGGCCATCATGGGCGATTACAGCCTGGAGCAGAACGCGGCGGACGGTACCCGCGAGAGCTTCACCGGCAATTTCTGCGACACCGTACAGGAGCAGCGGAACGGTACGTGGCTGTACGTTCAGGACAACCCGTACCCGCCCCACGGTGGGCCGGCGCCGGCGGCCGCCCACCACTGATCCGACCACCTCGGCGGTCTCGGCTTCTTTCTGCTCAGCCGACCGGTCGGCGAACCAGCCGTGCAACCGGGAGTTTGATCCGCCGTGCCGAAAACCAAGCATTCCGAGAAAACTCCTGCCACCCATGGAATTTCACCATCGGCCATGGGTGGCAGGCCATCGGTCAATTAATGCGCGGATAGCGGTGTGCCTTCACGTCGGAGGTTGGAGCAAACTTGAACGCCACCTCGCTCGAAGTTTTACAAGCCCCGGTAGCGCAGCAGCAGCCTCGGTGGGGAGACTCGGCGGCGGTCGAGCAGGTCCGGGACGTGCTGGCAGCCCTCCCCCCGCTCGTGGAGACCGAATCGCTGGGCAGGCTCCGCGGTCTGCTCGCCGAAGTCGCCGCCGGGCAGGCGCAGGTGGTGCAGGCGGGTGACTGCGCGGAGGATCCCGCGGAATGCACCGCAGGTGACGTGGAGCGGAAGGCGGGACTCCTCAACGTGCTCGCCGGCGTCATGAACGCGATCACTCATCAGCCGGTGGTGCGGGTGGGCCGGATCGGAGGCCAGTACGCCAAGCCCCGGTCGGCGCACACCGAGTTGGCCGGCGGCGTCGAGATCCCGGTGTACCGAGGGCACATGGTGAACGGTCCGGAGCCGGACTCGGAAGCACGACGGCCCGATCCCCGGCGCCTGCTGGCGGGCTACCGGGCGGCGAGCCAGGTCATGGCCAACCTCTGTCCGACGCCACAGACGCGCATCGACCCGGCCGTGTGGACCAGCCATGAGGCTCTGCTGCTCGACTACGAGATCCCGATGCTGCGTCGGGGCCGGGAGGGCCGGGTCGCGCTCACTTCCACGCATTGGCCGTGGATCGGCGAGCGAACCCGCCAGCTCGAGGGGGCCCACGTCGCGCTGTTGGCAGATGTGGTGAACCCGGTCGCGTGCAAGGTCGGGCCGCGTATGACGGTCGCCGAGCTGCTCGGGTTGTGCGAGCGGCTCGACCCTGAGAAGGAGCCGGGGCGACTCACCCTGATCGCCCGGATGGGTGCTGACGCGACCATGGATCTGCTGCCGCCGTTGGTCCGGGCCGTGCGTGCCGCCGGACACCCGGTGATCTGGCTGGTCGACCCCATGCACGGCAACACCGTGACCACCGCCGAGGGACGCAAGACCCGAGTCGTGCAGACGATCATCCGGGAGGTCACGGCCTTCCAGGCCGCCGTTCGCACAGCCGGCGGAATACCGGGCGGGATCCATCTGGAGACCACCCCCGATGCGGTGACCGAATGCGCAGACGTCCCGAACGGCACCGACCGGATCGGTGAGAAGTACACGACGCTGTGCGACCCGCGACTCAACCCTCGTCAGGCGGTATCGGTGATCTCGGCCTGGCAGACGCAGATGATGACGAACCGAGCCGAGGGAGAACCGTGCCGGGCATAGCCCCGATCTCAGCCTACCCACTGCCCACGGCGGCTGAACTGCCCATCAGCACGGCCCAGTGGAAACCCGACTCACGCCGTGCGGCACTGCTCGTGCACGACATGCAGCGTTACTTCCTCGCGCCGTTTCCCTCGGCGGTGCGCGACCCGCTGGTGCGCCACTGCGCGCTGCTGCGGGACCGCTGTGCCGCGCTCGGGGTCCCGGTGTTCTACACCGCGCAACCCGGTGGCATGACGGACGAGGAACGCGGCCTGCTCAAGGACTTCTGGGGTCCGGGCATGAGGGTGGACCCCGTCGATCGGCAGATCGTCACGGAACTCGCACCCCGGCCGGCGGACCAGGTGCTCACCAAGTGGCGCTACAGCGCGTTCTTCCGCTCGGACCTGCTGGCGCAGATGCGCGCCCAGGGCCGCGATCAGCTGATCGTCTGCGGGGTGTACGCCCACGTCGGTGTACTGGCGACGGCCCTCGAGGCGTTCACCAACGACATCCAGCCGTTCCTGGTCGCCGACGCCGTCGGCGACTTCTCCGCCGCGTACCACCGGCTGGCCCTCGACTACGCGGCCGCTCGCTGCTCGGTGGTCACCACCACCGAGGAGGTCTTCCGATGAACCCGACGCAGTTGCTCGAGCACGTGCTGGGCCCCAATCCGGGTGCCTTCGCCGTGCTGCACCGCCCCGAGACCCTGGGCCCGGACCGCGTGGAGATCCTGCTGGGCCGGGTCAGCACCCCGGCCCGGCTCGCCGACATCCCGCTGGCCGACCAGAGCGGGCGGCCCGGCGAGGCCCGGCACGAGACGCTGGTCCTGGTGCCCCACCAGCAGATCACCGAGCGCGGCTTCGCCGCCGCCGCGGACGGCTCACCGCTGCTCGCGATGTCGGTATCCGACCAGGGGCAGATCACCATGCCCGAGGCGCTGAGATCCCTGCCGGACGAGCCGATCGCCCTGGCCGGTGGGCGTTTCGACATCGACGACGAGGCCTACGCCGACACGGTCCGCGGGGTGCTCGACAACGAGATAGGCACCGGAGAGGGCTCGAACTTCGTCATCAAGCGCTCGTTCGTCACCACCATCACCGGATACTCGACGCGCAGCGCACTGAGCCTGTTCCGCCGGCTGCTCACCCGGGAGAGCGGCGCCTACTGGACCTTCATCGTGCACACCGGCACTCGAACCTTCGTCGGCGCCACACCGGAGCGCCACGTCAGCCTGCGAGACGGCGTCGCGGCGATGACCCCGATCAGCGGCACCTACCGCTATCCACCCACAGGACCGGTCCTGTCGGAGGTCATGGAGTTCCTCACCGACGGCAAAGAGACCGACGAGCTGTACATGGTCCTGGACGAGGAACTGAAAATGATGGCCCGGGTCTGCCACGGCGGCGGCCGCGTGATGGGACCGTTCCTGCGGGAGATGGCCTGGCTCGCGCACACCGAGTACATCATCGAGGGGCGCAGCGACCTCGATCCCCGGGACATCCTGCGGGAAACGATGTTCGCCCCCACCGTGACCGGCAGCCCGCTCGAGAACGCCTGCCGGGTGATAGCCCGCTACGAGCCGCGCGGCCGCGGGTACTACGGGGGCGTCGCTGCCCTCATCGGCCGCGATGCCGGCGGCGCGCGCACCCTGGACTCGGCCATCCTCATCCGTACCGCCGACATCCGTACCGCGGACGACGACGGCACCGGCCACGTGGAGGTCGGGGTGGGCGCAACCCTGGTCCGGCACTCCGACCCCGACACCGAGGTCGCCGAGACCCGCACCAAGGCCGCGGGCCTGCTCTCGGCGCTGGGCGCCGACGAGCGGCTCGACGAGCACCCGCTGATCCAGGAGGCTCTGGGGAGGCGCAACGAGACGATCGCGCGCTTCTGGCTCAGCGACGCCGAGTCGCGAGCACAGCCGCATCCGGTGCTGGACGGCCGCCGGGCGCTGATCATCGATGCCGAGGACACCTTCAGCTCGATGCTGGCCCACCAACTGCGCGCCATCGGGCTGACCGTGGAGCTCAGCAGCTTCGACGCGTCCCACCGCTTCGACGACCACGATCTCGTCATCATGGGCCCCGGACCCGGCGACCCGCGAGAGACCGACCACCCCAGGATGGCCCACCTCACGTCGGCGATCGAGCAGTTGCTGTCCCGGCGCATCCCCTTCCTGGCCGTGTGCCTGAGCCATCAGTTGCTGTGCCGGCACCTCGGGCTCGAGCTGAGGCGCCGGGAGGTCCCGAACCAGGGCACCCAGCGCGAGATCGACCTGTTCGGCTCACGGGAGCGGGTGGGCTTCTACAACTCCTACGTGGCCCGCGCGCGAGCCGAGCAGTTGGAGTGTCCTGGTGTCGGCGAGGTGAAGGTGGGCCTCGATGCCGGCACGGGCGAGGTGCATGCCCTGCGCGGGCCGCACTTCGGCTCGGTGCAGTTCCACCTCGAATCCGTGCTCACCCAGGACGGCGAGCGCGTCCTGGCCGAGCTGCTCGTACCGCTGATGGAGACCGCGGAGGTACTGAACGTATGAAAGCCACCATCTCCTGGTGGGACCTCTCCGGGTCCGACCAGACCATCGACTCCTTACGCGTCTACCTGCGTGACGAGGGCGTGGATCCGTGGGCGGAAATTCCCGGGCTGCGGTTGAAGTTCTGGATCTCCGACCGGCAGACCAACCGCTGGGGCGCGGTGATGCTGTGGGACTCCACAGCCGACCTGACGGCACCGATGCCGCCGAACCGGGCCACCGAGCTCATCGGATACCCGCCGACCGACCGGATGACGACCGACGTCGAGGCCATCGTCGAAGGTGTCCACTCCGGCCAACTGGTCGATCGCGGCCTGGCCTTCGAGCCGATCAGGAAGTCATCGTGAGCGCATCGCCCCAACCCCGGGTGGCCGAGGAGTTCTCCACCCCGCCCGCCGAACCGATGGACCTGCTCCGGGCCTGGTTCGACAGTGCCGTCGCGAACGACGTACGCGAGCCGGGCGCGCTGGCGCTGGCCTCCGCCGACGCCCGCGGCCACGCCTCCAACCGGATCGTGCAGGTGCTCGCGGTTCGCGATACGGGTCTGGTGTTCGCCAGCCACGCCGACAGCCGCAAGGGCCGGGACCTGGCCGAGACGGGCTGGGCGTCTGGGGTGTTCTACTGGCGCGAGGCCGGCCGCCAGGTGAGCGTGAGCGGCCCGACCCGTCCGTTGCCCGACGAGGAGTCCGACGCCCTGTGGGCCGCCCGGCCGGTCGGCACGCACCCGATGTCGGTGGCGTCGCACCAGAGCGCGCCGCTGCTGGACGAGGACGCGTTGCGGGCGCAGGCCCGGGAACTGGGCCGGGGCGGCTCGGCGCTGCCTCGCCCGGACCGCTGGCTGGGCTACCTGCTGGAGCCGGCGTCGGTCGAGTTCTGGCAGGCCGACCAGGAGGACCGGTTGCACCAGAGGCTGCGTTACGAGCGCGACGGTTCCGGCTGGCGTACGGGCCGGCTCCAACCCTGACCGTGCTCTGGACCGTGGACTCGAGAGGAAGAAGGCAAGCCGATGTGTGGAATTACGGGCTGGGTCTCGTTCGACCGGGATCTGACTCAGCAGCGCGCGCAGCTGGACGGGATGACGGAGACCATGGCCTGCCGGGGACCGGACGCCGGAGGCGCCTGGCTCGACCGGCACGCGGCGCTCGGTCATCGACGGCTGGCGGTCATCGACCTCGAAGGTGGCACCCAGCCCATGGTGGTGCCCACCGACGACGGCCCGGTGACGATCACCTACAGCGGTGAGGTCTACAACTACACCGAACTCAGGAGCGAGTTGCTCCGTCGGGGTCATCGGTTCCGGACCCGCAGCGACACCGAGGTGGTGCTCCACGGCTACCTGGAGTGGGGCGAAGCGCTCGCCGAACGGCTCAACGGCATGTTCGCCTTCGCGGTCTGGGACTCCAGGGCCGAGAAGCTCGTGATGATCCGCGACCGGATGGGCGTCAAGCCGCTCTACTTCTCCGGGACCGACGACGGGGTGCTGTTCGGCTCCGAGCCGAAGGCGATACTCGCCAACCCGCTGGCGGACCGCGCGGTCGACCTCGACGGACTGCGTGAGCTGGTCAGCTTCACCCAGACGCCGGGGAGCGCGGTGTGGTGCGGGATGCGCGAGGTGGTCCCGGGTGGCGTGGTCACCGTCGACCGCTCCGGCCTGCGTGAGCGTCGCTACTGGACGCTGCCCACCCGTCCGCACACCGATGACCGGAAGACCACCGTCGCCACCGTGCGCGAACTGCTCGAGGACATCGTGGGCCGTCAGCTGGTCTCCGACGTGCCGCGCTGCACCCTGCTTTCCGGCGGTCTGGACTCCAGTGCGATCACCGCACTGGCTGCCGCCAAGCTCGGCCGGCCCGGGGAGCACGGCGAGCCCGGCGAGAAGGTGCGCAGCTTCGCGGTGGACTTCGTCGGGCGGGAGGACGACTTCGTCGCCGACGAGCTGCGTGCCACGTCGGACGCCCCCTATGCGCGTGAGGTGGCCGCACACGTCGGCTCGCAGCATGAGTCCATCGTGCTCGACCATGCCGCGATCGCCGACCCGGCGGTGCGCCGAGCGGTCATCACCGCGCGGGACAGTCCGCTCAGCCTCGGTGACATGGACGCCTCGCTCTACCTGCTGTTCCAGGCCATCCGTGAGCAGTCCACGGTCGCCCTGTCCGGGGAGTCCGCCGACGAGGTCTTCGGCGGGTACAGGTGGTTCCACCAGCCGGAGGTCCAGGCCGCGGAGACCTTCCCCTGGATGGCAGTCTTCGTCAGCGGCGCGCGGGCCCAGGTGTCCGATCGGTTCAACGCCGGCATCACCGCTGCCCTCGACCTGCCCACCTACATTCGTGACCGCTACTCCGACGCGGTCGCCGAGGTCGAGCGGGCCGAGGGCGAGAGCGACCACGAGATGCGGATGCGGGTGATGTGCCACCTGCACCTGACGCGCTTCGTCCGGATGCTCCTGGAGCGCAAGGACCGGATCAGCATGGCCGTCGGGCTGGAGGTCCGGGTCCCCTTCTGCGACCACCGACTCGTGGAGTACGTCTACAACACCCCGTGGTCGTTGAAGACCTTCGACGGCAGGGAGAAGAGCCTGCTCCGCGCCGCGACTGCCGACCTGCTGCCCAAGTCGGTGCTGTACCGGGCGAAGGCTCCCTACCCTGCCACTCTGGATCCGCACTACACGGGCGCGCTGCTGCAGCAGTCCAAGGAATTGCTCACGACCGACGACCCGGTCTTCGATTTGGTCGACCGCAGCTGGCTGGAAGACATCACACGGCGAGACTCGGGCACCATGCCGATCGACGTCCGCAACGGCATGGAGCGAGTGCTCGATCTGAGCACCTGGTTGGACATCTACCGCCCCGAGCTCCGGCTCTGACGCAGAGTTCCGGTCGATTCCGGACGGCTCTGAAACAGTGCCGCCGCTGCCTTCGAGCGGAGACGGTCGCAGGCAGCGGCGGGCGGCCGACCGCACACACCACGTCAATATCCACGCCCATATCATGGATTGAGGGATTCGAGATGGGAACGGACAATGCTCAGCCCGAGGGGCTCGCAGCCGACCTCGACCTGCGCGCCCGGCATCGTGCCGTCGTCGCGGACTACATGAGCCGCAAGGGCGAGAACCGATTGACCCGCTACCTGCTCTTCGCCGAGGATGGCAGCGCCGGCCTGTGGACCAGCGACACCGGCGAACCGATCACCTCCCAGGGGCACGAGAAGCTCAGGGCGCACGGCGAGTGGTCGCTGCGCATGTTCCCCGACTGGGAATGGAAGAACGTAGAGATCTTCGAGACACAAGACCCCAACAGGCTCTGGGTCGAGTGTGACGGAGAGGGGCAGATTCTTTACCCGGACTACCCGCCCGGCTACTACAAGAACCACTTCATACACTCGTTCCTGCTCGAAGACGGAAAGATCAAGCAGAACCGCGAGTTCATGAACCCGTTCCAGCAGCTGCGAGCGTTGGGGATCGAGGTGCCGAAGGTCAATCGCGGCGGAATCCCCACGTAGGGACTTCCTCCCGCATTCAAAAAGAACCGCAATCAAAGAACCGCATTCAATCGCGCCGTCGAGACCACCGGGTCGTGCGTCGTGCCGGGCGACCGGCGCGCCGCCAGGCCAGGACGGTCCCTCGGCGCCCGTCGCCAGGTTCACGTCGTTCGCACTCACAGCAGGGAGCATCAGGTGGGATCTCGGCTCAACCCGTACATCGCCTTCGACGGGGACGCACGGCAGGCGATGGAGTTCTACCACGAAGTCCTCGGCGGCAAGCTGGAGCTGGGCACGTTCGGCGACTTCGGATCGCCGGAGTCGCCCGACCCCGACAAGATCATGCACGCCACTCTCAGCACCTCGGACGGCTTCACGGTGATGGCGTGGGACGTCCCGGAGCGGGTTCCCTTCAACCCGGGCACCAACGTCGCGCTCTACCTCGGCGGCGACGACGCCAATCTCCGCGACTACTTCGAGAAGCTGTCCGCCGGCGGCACCGTGGCGATGCCTCTCAAGAAGCAGATCTGGGGCGACGAGGCCGGCACGCTCGTGGACAAGTTCGGGATCACCTGGATGTTCAACATCACCCAGCAGCCCTGATCGACCACGGGGGTTACTGCGTTCGAACAGGTCCCGAACCGAGGACGGACGAGGAGGACGACAGGCTGGACGTGATCGGTCGCAGGTCGGCCCCGGCCGAACCGCGCGTGCGACCACGGCCGTCAGGCGGCCTGTCGCGGGCACCCCGTCCTCGTCGTCCAACACCGCGGCATGCTGTCGCACCTGCCTCGCACGCCGGCACGGCATCCCGTCGGGCACGTACGCGACGACGCCGAGCGGGCCGACGCCGTGGAGGTGGACCGCTGGCGGATGGTGAAGCAGTACGCACTGCGCCACCTGCGGCCGTGATCAGGTCGAGGCGCCACGGCCTGCCGACGGGTGAAGGGTGAGGAACTCCCGATGTGAGGTGGGGCGGTCTGACGGTTCCGCCTCACAACGGGAGGTATTCGGCCCCGAGCGCTCACGCCCATGCAGCTCTGACGCCTCGCTCGGCAACGGCGGGCCGGCTCCTCGCGAGGGAGCAAGGGGGCAAGTCGTGTCACACAGCTTTATGTCGTGCCGTGGAAGACCGCGGCGAAGCGGGCCGACCGGCATCGGTTGGGAGGGTGGGATGGTGAGGTCTCAATGACAGTCGACGTGCAGGCCACTCGAGACGTGGTCGACATCATCACCGGTGGATGGAGGGCACAGGCGCTCTACACCGCGGTCAAACTCGGACTGCCCGACCACATCGAGGCCGGCCGCAACACCGGCGCCGAACTCGCCAAGGCAACCGGGGCGAATGAACAGGGCATTCACCGCCTGATGCGCCTTCTGGTGGCCATGGGCATATTCGAGGGCAGCGAGTCCACCGGCTACCGCGGTACCCAGGTGAGCGCGGCACTGCTCGACGGCCCTCAGTCCCTGCGCGACATGTGCCTGCTGTACGGCGAGGAGTTCTACTCCGCGTGGGGTCACGCCCATCACGCCATCAGCACGGAGAGCTCGGGATTCGAAGTCGCCCACGGCCAGTCGTTCTACGAGTATCTCGGTCAGGACGCGGCCACCGCCAGGCGATTCCAGCACACCATGAACGCCGCAAGCATGTTCTTCCACCAGGTGCCCGAGATCTTCGACTTCTCCGGCGGGAAGACGGTCGTGGACGTGGGCGGAGGGGGCGGGCACCTGCTCGCCACGATACTCGGCGCCACACCGGATGCCAGAGGCACGCTCTTCGACCGCGAGCACATGATGCCGAAGGCCCGTGAGCACCTGACCGCCACCGTCGGCCTGGACCGCGCCGAGCTGGTCGGCGGCGACATGTTCAAGGACGTCCCGGCGGGCGGGGACGTCTACATCCTCTGCCGCGTGCTGGCCGGCTGGGACGACGAAGCCGTCGTCGGCGTCTTCGAGAACTGCCGCCGCGCCATGGCGGACTCCTCGTCGCGACTGCTGATACTCGATCGTTTCGTCGACGACGAGAACTCCACCGTGCTGCCCGCTCTGTGGGATCTGCACCTCCTGGTGACGACGGGCGGCGAACACCGCACCCTCGCCAGGATCACGCAACTGCTGCACCGGGCCGGCCTGGACATCGCCGGGACCGCGGAGCTGCCCATGGAGACGACCGCCCTGATCGCCGCGCCGCGCACCCCGTCGCAACCCCAGGGGTACGCACAGAATCCGATATGAGCGGCGTCATGGCTCAGGGGCGGGACAGAACCGTCGGGTGGGGAACGAGTAACAGCTCGAACAGGAGATCTCCCGTGCTCAAGATGGCAACGATCGGCGTCTATGGCTTCGACCGCGATTCCTACCTGCAACGACTACAACAGGCGAACGTGCGCCTGCTGCTCGACGTACGTCAGCGCCGCGGTGTCCGCGGACCGGACTACGCCTGGGCGAACTCACTCCGGCTGCAGGCGGCTCTCGCCGAGGCCGGGATCGCCTACGAGCACCACCGTGAACTCGCCCCGACCACCGAGTTGCGTCACCTCCAGTACGCCGAGGACGATCGCCAAGGGGTCGGCAAGCGCTCCCGCCGCGAGCTCGCCGCCGAGTACACCCGCCGCTACACCGCCGAGATCCTCGACCCCGCCGACCTCGAGCCGATCGTGTCGGCGCTGCCGAGCAGCGGGATCGCAGCGCTGTTCTGCGTCGAGTGCGACCCCGAGGCCTGCCACCGGTCGCTGGTCGCCCAGCGGCTGGCCGAGCAGCACCACATCACGATCGAACACCTGCGGCCGTTGTGATGGGTGACATTCCTCTTCCGGGCGGCGCGCCGCGACCGAGGATCGCGGTGTTCGCCGGTCCGACGGCGACGATCCTGAACACACCGGACCTGGTCACGTCGAACAAGGCACGCGTACGCCACGGTCTGCCGTTGCGCCCCTCCCACTTCGACGTCCTGCGTCCTCAGCGGCTCGCGGCACCCGTGACGTTGTACATCGAGGCGTTCAGCGCGCACCCGCTCGAACGAGACGCGGCCGGCTTGTACGCCCCGCCGGACGGCTGGCTCGACAAGGACGGCACGTTCCTCCAGGAGCAGCCTTTCGACGACGCCACACCGGTGTACGTCGTCGAACTCGATCCCGCCGACGGTCTCTATCCCCTCCCCTACATGGGCAGGCAGGTGGACGGATCCGCCTGGGAGGAGACCTCGACGACACCGTTCGCACCACCGGGAGGCGCTCGGCAGACGTTCTACCCCGACGCCCGCCGCCTCTACGAGGAGATCGAGCGGTTCGGCCTCGCCGACCACGGCACCCCCGTCGAGCTGGGGTCGATCGCCGACTTCGACTTCTTCCGCGCCGCTCCGTCGGGCGGGTACACCGCAGGTCCCGATTCCGAGCGCCTCGGGCAGGACTTCTTCGTCTACTACCCCTACCACCTCCAGAGCGAACCCGGCCTGGCGAACCTCGCCCAGGCGACCAACCAGGTCCAGGCCGTCCTCGCCACCGGAGAGTACGCCGGCGTCCAATGGCTCGAGGGGAGCCCGACCGTCGACGAGACCCTGTACTGGCTCGGACTGATGGTCGATACGACGGTGCCACTCGTCGGACACGCGGCTCAACGCCGCCACCAGTCCCTGAGCGCGGACGGCGACCGCAACGTGGTGGACGGCGTGAAGTTCATCGCGTCGGGTGTCGCCCTGGACGAACGGGGCGAGGACCGCGCCGGTGCCTGCGTGATCGTCGACGAACTCGTCTATTCGGCCCGGGACGTGACCAAGGTCGACGCCCGGCCAGGGGGTTACGAAGTCACCGGCGGGCACGGGGGAGTCGTTGCCGACCTGGGTGGCTACGGCCCCCCACAGCTCACCTACCTCCCCGCCCGCAGGCACACCCGTCGCTCGGAGCTGCGCCTCACCGTGCTCCCCGACCGGGTGGCCGGCGTCGGCGGGACCTTGGACACGGGCGTGTCCTTGGTCGACGTTGCGACGAAGGACGCCGACGGACTCGTACCCGCCGCCATGCCGCACGTCTCGATCACCAAGTACAGCCGGTACGCGGCGACGGGTGCCGGCGCCGACAGTCCGCCCGTCGCCGACGACGAAGTCGAGATCCTCGCACGGATCAACGCCAACCTCGCCAACGCGCCACTGGCCGGATTCGTATGTGAAGGCATGTCGCCGTTCGGGATGGCCGACCCGACGAGGAACGCGGCGCTGAGTGTCGCCATCTTCGCCGGCATGCCGGTGGTCCGCACGGGCCGCGGCAACACCGGAGGCATGGCGTACCGGACCGACCCGACGTTCATCTCGGGCAACAACCTCACGGCCACCAAGGCGCGCATGCTCCTCATGGCCGCGCTGCTCAAACTCGGTGCCCTGCCCCCGGCCGCAGATCCCTTCAACCCGACCCCGGGCGAGCGCGCGGCCACGGAACAAGCGGTTGCGCGGTACCAGGCCCTGTTCGACACCCACTGACCCGGGGTACGCCGAGTCGGCGGCGAGGTCGGCGCCATCCTCGCCCGGGAGTTCGACGGATGAGCCCCGATGTCCCCACTGCCCCCACTGCCCCCACTGCCCCCACTGCCCCCACTGCCCCCACTGCCCCCACTGTCCCGACTTCGAGAACGGAACCCATGGGTACGTACGAGTACGTGGTAGCCGACGTCTTCACCGACGTCCCGCTGGAGGGAAACCCGACCGCGGTCTTCCTGGATTCCTCCGGCCTTTCCCCCGAGCGCATGCAGCAGATCGCGCAGGAGATGCACCTGTCGGAGACCGTTTTCGTCCTCCCCGCGGAAGACGACGGTGATGTGCGGGTCCGCATCTTCACCCCGGTGAACGAGCTGCCGTTCGCCGGACATCCGACCCTGGGCACGGCCGTTGTGCTCGGCGAGTCGAACCCGGCGAAGGAGCTCCGGATGGAGACCGCCATGGGCACCGTGGCGTTCGAACTCGAGCGTGATGGCGACGGCCGGGCGGGCGCGGCCGGCATGTGGCAACCCGTCCCGACGTGGGAGCCCTACGACCGTGCGGACGAACTGCTCGCCGGTCTCGACCTGGTGGCCTCCGGCAGCACCCTGCCGGTCGAGGTCTACCGCAACGGGCCGCGGCACGTGTTCGTCGGGCTGGACAGCGTCGCCGCGCTCTCCGACGTGGAGCCGGACCAGAGGATTCTCGCGAGGCTGCCCGACATGGCCGCCAACTGCTTTGCGGGCTCGGGCACTCGATGGAGGCTGCGGATGTTCTCGCCCGCCTATGGCGTGGTGGAGGACGCGGCCACCGGCTCGGCCGCTGGCTCGCTGGCGGTACACTTGGCCCGGCACGGCCTGATCCCTTTCGGAGAGTGGATCGAGATTCGCCAGGGGGTCGAGATCGGCCGTCCTTCGACGATGCGCGCTCGGGCTGTGGGGACGTCGGAACGGATCGAGTCGGTCCAGGTGGCGGGGTCGGCCGTGGTCATCGCCCGGGGAACGCTGTACGCGTAGTCGCCGCGAACGTATGTGTGACCAACCCACAGAGGAAGGGCCGCGCGTGTTCAGCAGAGCATCTTCCCTCGACCGTCTCGGGGCGCGGCCGATCATTCGGACTGCGGTAGGCCGAGGCGACCGAGGTCCTCGGACGGACGGCCGGCTCCGACACCATGGTGTGCTCTGTACCGAGGGACGGGTGGACTGATGGCTGCCGAGGATGAGGGGCTGTTCGAGTTACCGACGTCCGACGACACCCCGCCCGCCGAGCCCGTGCGGGCCACCGCGCCGCTGGCGGTGCGGATGCGGCCGCGTACGCTCGCCGAGGTCGTCGGCCAGGCGCACTTGCTGCGTCCCGGCGCGCCGCTGCGGCGGCTGGCGGAGGGCGGGGAGGCGGCGTCGGTGTTGCTCTACGGCCCGCCCGGCACCGGGAAGACCACGATCGCGCGCTTGCTCGCCACCGTCGCCACCCGGCACTTCGTCGCCCTCTCGGCGCTGTCCAGCGGAGTCAAGGAACTGCGCGAAGTGATGAACGACGCGCGCCGTCGCCACGACCGCCGGAACCGGCAGACCGTGCTGTTCATCGACGAGGTGCACCGCTTCTCCAAGACCCAGCAGGACGCCTTGCTCGGGGCTGTCGAGGACCGGCTTGTGCTGCTCGTCGCCGCCACCACGGAGAACCCGTCGTTCTCGGTGGTGTCGCCGTTGCTCTCACGGCTGTTGGTGCTGCAGCTCCAGTCCCTGAACGAGGACGAGGTCCGCGAGCTGCTGCGGCGGGCGGTGAAGGACGAGCGCGGCCTCGACGGTTCGGTCTCGCTGTCCCCCGAGGCCGAGGACGCCCTGGTACGCCTCGCGGCCGGCGACGCCCGTGGCGCGCTGACCGCGCTGGAGGCGAGTGCCGACGGGGTGACCGACACCGGCGGCACGGTGATCGACGTGCCGGCCGTGGAGCGGGCCATCGCCGAGACCACCGTGCGCTACGACCGGCAGGGCGACCAGCACTACGACGTCATCAGCGCGTTCATCAAGTCGATCCGCGGCTCGGACCCCGACGCCGCGCTGCACTACCTGGCCCGCATGCTCGTGGCCGGGGAGGACCCGCGGTTCGTCGCGCGGCGGCTGGTGGTGCACGCCAGTGAGGACGTCGGGCTGGCCGACCCCACAGCGCTGCAGGCCGCCGTCGCGGCGGCGCAGACGGTCCAGCTGATCGGAATGCCCGAGGCCCGCCTCGCCCTGGCGCAGGCCACCGTGCATCTGGCCATGGCGCCGAAGTCGAACACCGTGATCGTCGGGATCGACGAGGCCATGGCCGACGTCCGAGCGGGCGCCGTCGGTGAGATTCCCGCTCACCTGCGGTACGGCCGCTACGCAGGCGCCAGGGAGCTGGGCAACGCGATCGGCTATCGGTATCCCCACGCCGCCTCCGACGGAGTCCTGGAGCAGCAGTACCCGCCGGACGAACTCGTGGGGAAGGACTACTACCGCCCCACACAGCAGGGCGGGGAACGCATCCTGCATGAGCGCCTCACGAAGCTCCGCCGTACCGTCCGCGGCGAGTAGAAGGAGTGTCGCGATCGCGTGGCCCACGGCCCACATGCCGAAGCGCCGACATCATCGGCGTGAGGCCGGCGCGGTCGAGGTCTCGGTGCCGGCTCCGGAAATCACCCACCTGCCCGCTGCTCGTGCCGGTTCGACGGGCACGAGCAGCGGAAGAGACGAGATCACATCACGCGACGGCGGTGCCCTCGAGCTCGACCATCTGGCCGGGGATCGCCAGACGCGTCACCCCGAGCATCGTGGTGGTCGGCGCGACCCGGGCGGCGCCCAGCCGTCCCGCCAGCACGCCGTAGTGCTGGAAGAGCAGGTCGACGTCGGTCGTGTAGACGTTGAGCCGGACGAGATTCGAGAGGGACATGCCGGCCTCGGCGAGCACGGCCTCGATGTTGTCGATGCTCAGCGCCAGCTGCGCCGCCATGTCACCGTCGTGCTCGGGCTTGCCTTCGCTGCTCATCGCGGTCTGCCCCGAGATGTACAGGGTGCGCGAGTGCCCGGAGACGACCTCACCCTGGTTGAAGCCCATCTCCACCGACCACGACACCGGGTTGACCGCATTTCGTTCCATTGTGGCAGCAGCTCCATTCGATTCACTGAACGTATGTCCATCGGCTTGGCAGCCGCCAAGCTTTGACGTCGCGTGGAGGAGCCTTCCAACAAAACATGACATCCTTGGTCATGTATTCTTGCTAAAGTTTTTTCATGCGTGCCGACCGCTTGGTTTCATTGGTGCTCCTCCTGCGCCAGCGCGGTCGGATGACCGCGGACACGTTGGCCCGTGAGCTGGAGGTATCCACCCGCACGGTGCTGCGCGACATAGAGGCGCTGTCCGCGGCCGGTGTGCCGGTCTACGCCGAACGCGGCCGGCACGGCGGTTTCGCGTTGTTGCCCGATTTCCAGACAACGCTCACCGGGCTGAACCATGACGAGGCGCTCGCCCTGCTGGTCGCCGGATCACGGCGCGGCGCACAGCTGTTCGGCCTCGGCTCGGCGCTCGCCTCGGCCATGCTCAAAGTGGTCGACGCACTGCCCGAAGGCCTTCGGGACACTGCGGCCGGCGCGGCGCGGCGATTACTCGTCGACCCGGAGACCGACCTCCTCTCGCGCCGCGTGGGCGCAGATGAGGTGTCCGACACCATAGTGACCGAGGTCCGGCGCGCGGTGTTCGCCGGACACAAGCTGCGCATCCGGTACGCGGCTGTGGACCAGACCCCGAAGTGGCGCACGGTGGACCCGATCGGCCTGGTCACCGTACGCGAGCAGGGCTACCTGCTGGCCACGAGGGGCGGCGTGGACCGTACCTACCGGCTGTCCCGGGTGCTGGCCGCCGAGGCACTCGACGCACCCGCGCAGCGACCGGACACGGTCGACCTGGACCGGGCCTGGCAGGAGCGCAACGCGCAGTTCCGTACCGGAGGCGACCAAGTCGCCGTGCTGGTACGGGTGGACCCGGCGCGGCGGGAGCACCTGGTGGGCACCGTGCTGGCCGTCTGCGCCGAAGAATCCGACGCGGACGGCTGGCTGCGGCTGAACGTCATCTTCCAAGATTCGCGACATGCCGAATGGGCCCTGTGGCAGCACGCCGCGCACGCGGAAGTCCTGGCCCCGCAGGGGCTGCGTACCTCCCTGCACAACCGCGCCGCCACGATCGCCACCCGCTATGGAGCGTCATCCTGAGGGGCCGTCCTGGGAGTTGACGCCTTCTGCCGACCGCGCACAGGCGCTTCACCGAGTTCGGGCAGGGAGTGCGGCCGCCGGAGGCGGCCCGCAGGTACGGGTGTCGCGGCAGTCGGTCTACGCCTGGTGGGACGGCGGCAGAGCGGCCCTGGCGTCCGTGGCCCTGACCTCCAACGGAGCCGGCGGCTTTCCGTGCCGGCTCGGCGATGTGCAGGCGGAGCGGCTGTAGGGTCTCGGGGCCGGGGGACCGCCCTTGACGGCGTACGGGGGGCGGCATAGCGTCGGCGCTCGTACTGAGCAAGCGCTTGGAGAGGTCGACCGTGCCGCACTCGTACCCCGCAGCCTCCCTCACCGCCCCCGGGGCCCCCTTCGCCGTGGAGCGCGGGGACGACGGTGGGCTGCGGTACGTGAACGGGCCGCGCACCTTGCGGGAGTTCGTCGAGGCGACGTGGGCGTTCGGAGACCGGCCGTTCCTGGTGGCGGAGAGCGGGACGTACACGTACGGCGAGTTCTTCGCCGCAGCCTCGGCCCTCGCCCGGCGGTTCGTCGACACCTACGGTCTGCGGCCGGGGGAGCGGGCGGCCATCGCGATGCGCAACCATCCCGAGTGGCAGATCGCCTTCTGGGCCGCCCAGCTCGCGGGGCTCGTGGCCGTGCCGCTCAACGCCTGGTGGACCGACGAGGAACTGGCCTACGCGTTGGACGACTGCACCCCGCGCGTGCTGCTCGTCGACGGTGAGCGGCTGTCACGCGTAGTGGGGTGGCAGGCGCGCAACGGTGTCACCACCGTCGTCTTCCACCACGCCGGCGCGGTCGGCGCGCTCGGCGCAGGCGTCGAGCGGTACGAGGACTTCGAGGCGCCGGACCCGCTCGCCGCGCCGCCCGCCGTCGACGTCGCCGCCGAGGACGACGCCACGATCATCTACACCTCGGGAACCACCGGCCGGCCCAAGGGCGCCGTCGCCACCCACCTCGCCCAGGCCGGCGCCGCGCTGCACCCCCGCTATCACGCGGCGGCCGCGGCGCTCGCCCGCGGTGTGCTGCCCGGGCAGGGTCCGGCACCGGTCGTGCTGATGACGTTCCCCTTCTTCCATGTGGCGGCCTTCACCACGCTGTACTCGATGATGGGCGTCGGCGGCACGCTCGTGCTGATGCGCAAGTGGGACGCCGAGAAGGCGCTTGTGCTGATCGAGGAGCACGGCGTCACCCACTACTCGGGCGTTCCGACCACCGCGCTCCAGCTCCTCGACGCCGCCGGACACGCGGCCTCGGCGCTGTCGACGCTCACGAATCTCAGCACCGGGGGTGCCGCCGCTCCGCCCGGCCTCGTCAAGCGGCTGACCGCCCGCTACGGACACCGGATCGAGCCGCGCAACGGTTACGGGCTGACGGAAACCAGCGGCGGGGTGCTCGCCAACTTCGGCGCCGGATACCGCGAGGACCCGGGCAGCGTGGGCAGTCCCGCGCCCGCGATCGAGGTGCGGATCGCCGGACCGGACGGCGAACCGCTGCCGGAGGGCGAGGTCGGCGAGCTCCGGCTGCGCGGGCAGTCCCTCGTGCGCGGCTACTGGCGCAACGAAGAGGCGACCGCCGCGGCGTTCGAGGACGGCTGGTTCAGCACGGGAGACCTCGCGACGGTGCGCCAGGGCCGGGTCGCCATCGTCGACCGGATCAAGGACATGGTGATCCGCGGCGGTGAGAACGTGTACTGCGCGGAGGTCGAGGCGGTGCTGCACGACCATCCTGACGTCGCCGACGCCGCCGTGCTGGGCGTTCCGCACCCGGTGCTCGGCGAGGAGGTCGCCGCCGTCGTCCAGTTGCATCCCCGCTCGACGGTCGGCGCCGAGGAGCTCAGGGCGCACGTCGGCAGGACGCTCGCGGCGTTCAAGGTGCCCGCGCACGTCCTGCTGCGGTACGAGCCGGTGCCGCGCAACCCCACGGGCAAGATCCTGAAGCGGGTCCTGCGCGAGACGCTCGGGAGCGTTGAGCAGGACGCCGTCACCAAGACCGCGTGATCAGTAGCGTGTGACCCGTATGCGGTAGACGCCGCCCACCTCGTCGACCACCGAGATGCGCACGCCGTTCTCCTCGTCGACGAAGGACTGTCCGGGGCGGTAGGGGGCGTCGGACAGCTCCGCGTGGACGTTGGGCCGTCGCGTGCAGCCGCCGCTGCCGCGGTCGCTGTCGGAGACGACCACCGGCCCCTGCCCCGTGTCGATGTCGGACTGCACCCGGTAGATGAGCACGCCCGGCTCGCACACGTGCTCGTCGTTGCCCGCCTGGGTGCGTACCTCGACTGCGTAGCCGGTGCTCTCGCTCAGCGGCACGATCGCCATTTTGGGACCGCCGCGCCTGGCGAGAGGGCCGAGGGTGTACTCGCTGCTGCCGGGCGTGGCGGCGCAGCGGATCTGGTCGTTGTCCAGCCAGCCGAGCTTCCATTTGTGCCAGCCGAGCAGATCGTTGTTGGCTCCCCAGTCCTCGGACATGATGTCCCAGTGGCCGACGGCGCCCCCGCCGCCCGAGGTGTAGAGGTCGGGCAGGCCGAAGACATGGCCGTTCTCGTGCGGCAGGACGCGGTAGCCGGTCTCGGCGTACGACCCCGATCCGTCGTCCTGGCGGCTGTAGACGAAGGACGTGTTGGCGAGGGGCACGCCGTCGGCGACCGGCGCCTCGTCGTTGCCGGAGAACGTCACCGACAGCACGGTGTCCAGCGCGGACGGTCCGGCGTTGGGGGTGACCAGGACGTTCACCAGGTCGTATGCGCTGAAGTCCACCTTCGGGTCGGCGACCGTGACGAGGTCCTCGACGAGTTTCCGGTAGCCCGGCTCGTACGGGGAGCCGCGCTCTATCCCGTACGCGGCGAACGGCATCGGCATCCGCAGCCAGTCGCGCACCGGGGCGTGGGCGCGGTAGGTGAGGCGCCCGTACGAGCTGATGGCGAACCACTTCGACGTCTGAGGGAAGAACTCCGCGAGCCGGTCGAGGGCCGAACCGCTGCCCTCCGCGTCCGAGAAGTCGATCATCAGGTTGAGTGCGTGGACCACGCCGGTGGAGCGGGTGTAACCGGGCGGGGTGGGCATGCCCTCGGACATCTGGACGCCGACCGCCGACGGGATACGGCAGGGGCCGAGTCCCGCTGCGGCGTCCGGCGCGGCGATCGGTCCCGCGGGGGTCCGGCCGGGGGTGGGGATCGTGGCGCTCGCCGAGGTGAGGGCGGCCAGTGCGAGGGCGGCGATTGCGGCGAGCCCGCCGAGCCTGCCCCGGCTGCGTATCCGCCGGCGGGTCTGCTGCATCCGATCGCCTTCGGGTCCGCGGCAGCAGGCCGGGCCCTGGCTGCGCTCTGTGTCGAACAGCCTGATTCGGGCGGTGGCGGGGCGCGCGCCGGGTGGTCCGATCGTGGGCTTTTCGGCGCAGCAGGAATATGTGGCTCAGGTCACACAAGAGGGGGGAAATAACCGGGGACCCTTTCCCCGTTTGAACCCGTGTCTCCGTGAAACGGGGAAGCGATCCCCGCTTACCGGCGGGGCCGAGGGTCCCGGGTCCCGCACAGGGCCCGGGCGTTCCCGCCCGCAGAGCATGGAAAGGAAGTGGAGCCGTGAGCACCGCCGCCACCGAGACGCGCCGCACGCCGCGCCCCAGGGCCGACGCCCTGCGCAACCGCGAGCGGATCGTGTCGGCCGCGCGCGAGATGTTCGTCGAGTTCGGGCCCGACGTGCCGCTCGACGAGATCGCCCGGCGCGCCGGAATCGGCAACGCCACGCTCTACCGGCACTTCCCCGACCGCGCGGTCCTCATCCGCGAGGTCGTCCTCTCCGTCATGTCCCGCACCACCGAGCAGGCCGACGCGGCGTCGGCCGAAGAAGCCGACGCCTTCGCCGCGCTGCGACGCTTCGTGCACGCCGGCGCCGACGAGCGGATCGGGGCGCTGTGCCCGATGCTCTCCGGTGCCTTCGATTCCGACCACCCCGACCTGCACGCCGGCCGTGAGCGCCTCGAGGAAGCCGTGCGCTCTCTCGTTGATGCCGCGCAGTCGTCGGGCAGGATGCGCACCGATGTCGCCGTCGGCGATCTGATGGTCGCGCTCTCCCAGCTCACCCGGCCGCTGCCGGGCACCGCGTGCCCGAACATGGACCGGTTCGTCCACCGCCATCTGCAGCTGTTCCTGGACGGACTCGAAGCGCCCGCGCGCTCCGAACTGCCCGGTTCGGCCGCGACCCTGGAGGACCTCCGGATCACTTCGTGACGCCGTAAGTCCCCGCCTTCTCCGTACTTCCTTCCACGCCGGTCTTCTTGCTCGCGGGCCGCTCGCCCGGGCCGCGCGATCTTCTCTTACTCATGAGGTGGCCAGACGCATGCCAAAAACACCCGACATTTCGCTTCCTGATCCGAGTCGCTGGAAAGCTCTGGTCTTCATAGCCCTTGCCCAGCTGATGGTGGTGCTCGACGCGACGATCGTGAACATCGCGCTCCCCACCGCCCAGCAGGACCTCGGCATCTCCGACGCCAACCGGCAGTGGGTCATCACCGCCTACGCCCTCGCCTTCGGCGGGCTGCTGCTCTTCGGCGGCCGCATCGCCGACCTGTGGGGCCGTAAGCGCACCTTCATCGTCGGTCTGCTCGGCTTCGCCGCCGCCTCCGCGCTCGGTGGCGCGGCCACCGGTGAGGCGATGATGCTGGGCGCCCGCGCACTGCAGGGTGCCTTCGGCGCGCTGCTCGCGCCCGCCGCGCTCTCCCTGCTCGCCGTGATGTTCACCGACGCCAAGGAGCGCGCCAAGGCGTTCGGCATCTACGGTGCGATCGCCGGTGGCGGCGGCGCCGTCGGTCTGATCCTCGGCGGCTTCCTCACCGAGTACCTGAACTGGCGCTGGACCTTCTACGTCAACATCCCGTTCGCCGTCGTGGCCGCTGTCGGCGCGTACCTGGTGATCCGTGAGCCGCAGGGTGCGCGCAACCGCTCCTCGCTGGACATCCCCGGTGTCGTGCTGTCGACGCTGGGCCTCGTGGCCCTGGTGTACGGCTTCACCCGCGCCGAGTCCGCCGGCTGGTCCGACGGGCTGACGGTGGGTATGTTCATCGCCTCCGCCGTGCTGCTGCTCGCGTTCGTCGTCACCGAGGCGAAGGTGACGTCGCCGCTGCTGCCGCTGCGCGTCCTGACCGAGCGCAACCGCGGCGGTGTCTACCTCTCGCTGGGCCTCGCGATCATCGCGATGTTCGGGCTCTTCCTCTTCCTGACGTTCTATCTGCAGGTCGTGAAGGGGTACTCGCCCGTCAAGACGGGCTTCGCCTTCCTTCCGATGATCGCGGGCATGATCACGGGTTCCACCCAGATCGGCGCGCGGCTGATGACGCGGGTGGCACCCCGACTGCTGATGGGCCCCGGCTTCGTCGTGGCGGCGATCGGCATGCTTCTGCTGACGCAGCTGGAGATCGACAGTTCGTACGCGGGCCTGATCCTGCCGGCGCAGTTGCTGCTCGGCCTGGGCATGGGTACGGCGTTCATGCCGGCGATGTCGCTGTCCACGCACGGCGTCGACCCGGCCGACGCCGGTGTCGCCTCCGCGATGGTCAACACCTCGCAGCAGGTGGGCGGCGCGATCGGTACGGCGCTGCTGAACACCATCGCGGCCTCCGCGACGACCTCGTACATCGCGGCGCACGCCGCAGGCGCGACCGACCCGAAGCTGCTGGAGCTCCAAGGCATGGTGCACGGCTTCTCGTCGGCGATCTGGTGGGCGGTCGGCATCCTGGCGGCCTCCGCTGCCATCGCGTTCACGCTGATCAACACCGGGCGCCCGCAGGCCGGTTCGGTCACGTCGGGCCCGGGGGCGGACGAGGGTGTCGAGGCTGAGATCAAGGTTCCGGTCATCGCGCACTGAGCCGCGGCAGCGGCAGGCCACGTGTGAGTCCACGCACGACGCAGGACTCCCCGCGTGAGTGCCACGCATGAGTGAAGAAGGGTCCCGTCCGGGTGCTGACACCCGGACGGGGCCCTCATGCGTCCGTCCCTCGGGTCAACGGAGCCAGGGCAGGTCCGCGCCCGTGTCATGGGGCTGCAGGCCCTCTGCCATGACGCGCATGATCTCGCCGAGCTGCTTGACCTGCTCGGGCGTGAGCCGGTCGAACATCGCCTGCCGTACGGCTTCGACGTGATCGGGGGCGGCCCGTTCGAGGACGGCGAAGCCGTCGTCCGTGAGGACGGCGTTCTGCCCGCGCTTGTCGGAGGGGCAGTCCTCCCGGCGCACCCAGCCGTTCTTCTCCAGCCGGGCGACGGCGTGGGAGAGGCGGGAGCGGGTGATCTTGGCGTCGATGGCCAGCTCCGTCATGCGCTTGCGGCGGCGCGGGGCCTGGGAGAGCTGGACGAGCAGGCCGTAGTAGATGTGCGGCATCCCGGCATCGCGCTGCAGCTGACGGTCGAGATGGTCCTCGAGGAGGGTGGTGGCATGGAGATACGCGCGCCAGACGCGCTGCTCCTCGTCGGTGAGCCAGCGTGGCCCCTGCCCTTGCCCCTGCCCTTGCCCCTGCCCGCCCTCGCCATTGAGTGCCCTGTTCATGTATCCACTCTAAACCCTGTTCTTGAAACTTAAACCAAGTGGGGCTAAGCTTCAACTTGAAGATTAAAGTAATGGGTCAGCGGGACCCAGGTTGAGCAGACCGGGAGCCGTCTCATGAATGCCACCCCCGCCGCGGAGCGCATGCCGGTGCTCTACCTCTCCCACGGTGCACCGCCCCTCGCCGACGACCCGGTCTGGCCGGGGGAGCTCGCCGCCTGGTCCGCCGCACTGCCGCGACCCCGGGCGATCCTGATGGTCTCCGCCCACTGGGAGGAGGCGCCGCTGGCGCTCGGCGCGACCCGGACGATGCCGCTGGTCCACGACTTCTGGGGCTTCCCCGAGCACTACTACCGCGTCCGCTACGACGCGCCGGGCGCGCCCGAACTCGCCGACTCCGTACGCAAGCTGCTGCGCCGCACCGGCACGCCGGTGCAGGACGTCCCGGACCGCGGCCTGGACCACGGCGCGTACGTACCGCTGGTGGAGATGTATCCGGGCGCCGACATACCCGTACTCCAGATCTCCCTGCCCACGCTCGACCCGCAGCGACTGCTCGAGACCGGGCGCAGGCTCGCGCCGCTCCGCGACGAAGGGGTGCTGATCGTCGGCAGCGGCTTCTTCACGCACAACCTCGCGGCGCTGCGGCACGACGGCACCCCCGGCTGGTCGGCCGAGTTCGACGACTGGGGGCGGCGTGCGCTGGCGGACGCGGACGTGGACGCGCTGCTCGACTTCGAGAACAGGGCCCCGGCCGGCCGGCTGGCCCACCCGCGCACCGAGCACTTCGCGCCGCTGTTCGTCACCCTCGGGGCCGGCGAGGCCGAGGCCGGGGCCGGGTGCGGCCGCAGCGTGATCGAAGGCTTCTGGATGGGGCTGGCGAAGCGGTCGTTGCAGTTCGGCTGAGCGGTTGTGGCAGTTCGGCCGAGTGCCGGGGCGCACAGATGTGGCCGGCGCCGGGGCATGTGGCTGGAGGAGGCCAGAGGGGCGCGTGGCTGGAGGTGGCCAGAGGGGCGCGTGGCTGGAGGTGGCTAGAGGGACAGGGGCCTCTCGTACCAGGCCACGTCCCAGTAGCGGCCGAACTTTCGGCCCACCTCTTCGTACGTGCCGACGTGGCGGAATCCGAAGCGCGTGTGCAGGCGCACCGACGCCTCGTTGGGCAGGGCGACGCCGGCATACACGCGATGCACGTCTTCCGACTCCAGCGCCTCGAAGAGCGCCTTGTAGAGGAGCGTGCCGATGCCGCGCCCCGCGGCCGTCGGGGCGCAGTAGACACTGGCCTCGACGGAGGTCGAGTACGCCGCTTTGGGGCGGAAGGGGCTACTGGTGACGTATCCCAGGACGCCGACCGCCGGATTGGTGTCGACAAAACGGACATCCTGAGCAACCAGGAGCCGGTGCGGGCCGTCTTCAGGGTGGGAGCGCAGCCACGAGCGGCGCTGCTCAGGGGTGAAAACCGCTGTGTCGAACGTGATGGGGGTCTCGCGGACGTAGTGGTTGTAGATGTCCGTGAGTGCTTCCAGGTCGGCTTCCGTACCTGCCCTGACCTGCACCTCTGCGTGTTCCGGCGGCATCCGTCCTCCTGCGCTGGCCGGACAGGGTACTGCATGATCGCGGAAATCGATGCACCGCTTGGGAATTCTGTCCGGATTCCAGTCGTTGTTTCCATCGGATGCAGGGCACCCGCAAGGGTGTCGCGACCTACTCAGCAAGGGAGCTCGCATGGCAACCCGTGCCGTCGCCCGTCGTCAGTCCGCCGACTCCGGGACCGACCGGGCAAGCAGCGTTCGCGCCGTGGGCGGGGAGATCGCCGACCGCGACCTGGTCGGCATGTACCTCGACGAGATTGCGCGTACGCCGCTGCTCGACGCCGCCAAGGAAGTCGAGCTGTCCCAGACCATCGAGGCGGGTGTCTATGCCCGTCAGATCCTCGAGGGAGAAGTAGACAGTGAGGCCGGCGGAGCCACACGCGAGGAGCTCGAAGCACTCGCGGACGAGGGTGAACGCGCCAAGGACATCTTCATCCGCTCCAATCTGCGCCTCGTCGTCGCCGTCGCCCGGCGCTACCCGCGCAGCGGGCTGCCGCTGCTCGACCTGATCCAGGAGGGGAACGCAGGCCTGGTCCGTGCGGTCGAGAAGTTCGACTACGCCAAGGGATTCAAGTTCTCCACGTATGCGACCTGGTGGATCCGCCAGGCGATCACCCGATCCATAGCGGACCAGTCACGCACCATCCGGCTCCCCGTCCACCTGGTGGAGGAGCTCGGCCGTATCCGCCGCGTTCAGCGCGAGTTCAACCGGGAGCACGGCCGGGAGCCCGAGGCCTCGGAGATCGCGGAGGAGCTGGGCTCGACGCCCGAGCGGATCACGGACGTCCTCGACTGGGCCCGTGACCCGGTCAGCCTGAACATGTCGGTGGACGACGCGGGCGAGACCCAGTTCGGCGACCTGCTGGAGGACACCTCCGCCGTGTCGCCCGAGCAGTCGGTGCTCACGCTGCTGCGCAGCGAGGAGCTGGAAGACCTGATCGGCAAGCTCGACAACCGCACCGCGTCGATCATCCGCATGCGGTACGGCATCGAGGACGGCCGGGAGCGGACCCTGACCGAAGTCGGAAAGGAGCACGGTCTGACGCGTGAGCGGATCCGCCAGATCGAGAAGCACGCGCTTCTCGAGCTCAAGCGGATGGCCCATGACACGGGCTTCGAGCCGGCGGCGTAGCCCTCCCTCGGGCGGCCGACGTCGGTCGCGCGTCAGGGCCCCGTTGCCCCGCCCTGGGCGCTGCCCTTGGCGTTGGGTGCCGCCCCGAGCCCGTATCCGCACCACCGGGCTCGGGGTTTTGTGCGGCCCCTGGTCTTGTGCGGCCCTGTGCCGGCCGACCGGCGGCGGTGGGTTCGCATCAAGCCGTGGCGCGGTCGGCATCGGCGCCGCCGGCATCGGCCCGGTCAGGCCGTGGCGCGGGTGAGGCGGGTCGCCAGGTCCGCCACGTAGTCGCGCAGCGGCGGCGGGCCGTGGACCGTGAACTCGCAGTCCACCAGCGCCAGTCGGACCGCCAGCCACTCGATCGAGTCCACCGACCGTGCGCGGAGCCGACAGCTGTTGTCGCCCGTCGGTACGGGCGCGCCCAGGTGCTCCGGCAGCCGTGCGCCCACGAAAGACGCCGGCGCCTCGAAGCTCACGTCCACGTCGTGCTGCGTCTGATGCCGCGACATGGACCGGTTCAGCAGCTCGGCCGCGTCCCCGGCCGGCACCTCGCGCGGCGTGAATCGCGCACCTGTGGCGAACGGATCCGACACCCGGTCCACGCGGAACGTGCGCCAGTCCTCTCGCCCGATGTCGTACGCGACGAGGTACCACCGCCGCCCCGTCGACACCAGACGGTACGGCTCCACCTGCCGCCGGGTCTCGGTGCCGTCGCCGGCCCGGTAGGCGAAGCGCAGTCGCTCGTGCGCGGTCACCGTGCCCGCGATGACGGTCAGCGTGTGGGGATCGATCGTGGCGCCGTCGCCCCTGGTGAGCGGGAGCGTCGCAGCCTGGAGAGTGGTGACGCGGTACCGCAGCCGGGACGGCAGCACCTGCTCCAGTTTGGCCAGGGCCCGCACCGACGCCTCTTCGATGCCCTCGATCGCGTGCCCGGCGCCGGCCCTCAGGCCCACCGCGATGGCCACGGCCTCGTCGTCGTCCAGCAGCAATGGCGGCATCGCAGCTCCCGCCACCAGGCGGTACCCGCCGATCGCGCCCTTGGTCGCCTCGACCGGGTAGCCGAGGTCCCGCAGCCGGTCGATGTCCCGTCGGATCGTGCGCGGGCTGACCTCGAGGCGCTCGGCGAGCTCGCTGCCGGGCCACTCCCGCGGGGTCTGGAGGAGGGACAGCAGATTCAGAAGTCGTGCCGGAGTGTCCGTCATGTCCTTCAGCATGGCCGATATCTAGGACATGTTCTGACCTATACGCGCCCTAGATTCCTCGTATGAGTTCACAGCACCCCGCCGTGCCCGAGACGGCAGCCGTACCCGACGCAGCGGCAGACCGCCGCCGCTGGATCGCCCTCGCGATCGTCATGACCGCTGCCTTCATGGACCTGGTCGACGTCACCATCGTCAACATCGCGATCCCCAGCATCGAGCGGGATCTCGGCGCGTCCTTCGGCGCGATCCAGTGGATCACGGCCGGTTACGCGCTCGCCTTCGCCGCGGGCCTGATCACGGGCGGCCGGCTCGGAGACATCTACGGCCGTAAGCGGCTGTTCCTCATGGGCATCACCGGCTTCACGCTCGCCTCCGCGCTGTGCGGATTCGCCGCCAACGAGGAGATGCTCGTCGCTTCCCGGCTGCTGCAGGGCTCGACGGCCGCCATGATGGTGCCGCAGGTGCTGGCCATCGTCCATGTCACCTTCCCCGCCCACGAGCGCGGCAAGGTCTTCGGTCTGTTCGGCGCCGTCGTCGGACTCGGCGCGGTCTCCGGTCCGCTGCTCGGCGCGCTGCTCACCCAGTGGAACCTGTTCGGTCTCGAGTGGCGGCCGATCTTCCTGATCAACCTGCCGGTCGGCATCGCCGGGCTTCTTCTGGGCCGCAAGTACATCATCGAGTCCCGCGCCCCCAAGGCGCTCAGGCTCGACCTCGTCGGCGTCCTGATGGTCACGCTCGCCCTGCTGATGCTGATCTACCCGCTCACCCGCGGCCGCGAACTGAACTGGCCGCTCTGGGGCCACCTGTGCATGGTCGGCAGCCTCGTCGTCTTCGCCGCCTTCGTCGCCTACGAGAAGCACAAGACGCGCAAGGACGGCTCGCCGCTCGTCGAACTGTCGCTGTTCAGGGTGAAGAGCTTTGCCGCCGGTATCGCCGTGCAGCTCACCTTCGGCATCGTGATGGGCATCTTCTTCCTTGTCTGGACCCTCTACATGCAGATCGGGCTCGGCTGGAGCCCGCTGAAGGCCGGCCTGACCGGTGTGCCGTTCTCGATCGCCGTCTCGGCGGCGGCCGGAATGTCCGTGCAGCTGCTGGTGCCGCGCTTCGGCCGCAAGGTCCTCCAGGCGGGTGCAGCCACCATGGCCGCCGGACTGCTCATCTACATCTGGGAGGCCGACCGGTACGGCACGGCCATCCACTCGTGGCAGATGATCCTGCCGCTGGTCGTCATGGGGCTGGGCATGGGACTCATCGTCGCGCCGCTGACGGACGCGGTGCTCTCCGAAGTGCCGCGCGAGCACGCCGGTTCCGCGTCCGGCCTGATCAACACGACCGGGCAGATGGGCACCGCGCTCGGACTCGGGCTCGTGTCGCTGGTCTTCTTCGGCTCGATCGACGAGGAACGGCTCGAACCGAGCGCCATGGGCAACGCCTTCGTGGAGGCCTTCGAGAACTCGCTGTGGTGGGTGGCGGCCGTCCTGGGCGCGATCTTCGTGGTGATGTTCGCCCTGCCGGCGCGGCCGAAGCAGCATGTGGAGGGCGGCGCTTCGGCGGACGCCGAGGCGGAGCCGCTGGTGAAGCAGGCGCCGGAGCCGGAGCCGGTGCTCTCGCACTGACCGGAGTCATTCGATGCCCGCGCCACCCGCGCCACCCGCGCCACCTCGGGTGGCGCGGGCACCGTCGTATTCGGGTGCGGCGGCACGCAGCCGGGCGGGGGGCGCGGAGTCCTGGGGTGGCTACCGCACTCGGGCGCGGAACTCCATCGCCTGGCGCGCGGCACACTCGGCCTCGTAGACCTCGCACATGTGGCGGCCGTCCGGGGTCGCTGTGTGCTCGACCTCCCAGAGGCTGGTCTCCGTCCCGTCGAGCAGCAGGAACGCGTGCTCGTAGAGCGTGAAGCCCGCGTCCTTGCCGTCCACGCGGAACTGGCGGCCGAAGACCTGCGTGATGTGGTGGGCGAAAGCGGCCCGCAGCAGACGGGCGGTCTCCTCGCCGGGGCGGTCGGCGTTCTCCGCGCGGCGCAGTACCCGGCGGGCGTGGTCCGCGGAATCGTCGGGGGCGTACATCGGCGGCAGCTGGGGCGGGGGCGGTGTCATCAGGGCGGACAGCAGCTCCAGATCGGCGTCCAGATCGATGCCCAGACTCTGCTCGAGGCTGCTTTCCGTGCCGGTGAGGCCCTCGGTGATCGCGAAGCCGGGGAAGCCGGCGGGCAGCCGGGACGCGGCGAGTCGGGCTTCGGATTCCTCCGCGTAGATCTCGTGCTGCTCCGCGCCCCCGCGCCCGGTGTTGTGGACCAACTCCCACAGGACCAGCGAACTGCCGTCATTGAGCAGGTAGGCGTGGCGGTACGTGGCCCTGTGCAGCGATGCGCTGTGGTGCGAGGAGTGCAGCGAACTGGCGTGCGCCAGCGCGGTGCCGAGCCGCTCGACCGTCGCATCGGGCAGGTCGAAGGAGTTGAGCGCCCGACCCAGGAGTCGCTCGAGGTGCATCTCGGTTGTCTCGTACGGATCGTTCAAGAGGGGTCTCCAGGCCGTCGCCACAAGTCACTTGGTGATTGCTAAAAGTAGCGCTTCGGTCGGACAGTGTGCTTCTGGGTTGGGTAAAACGAAGGGGCGCGTGGAAGAAGTTCCCCGCGCGCCCCCAACTCGTACGCCCTGTACCTCAGTCTGTGCAGTACAACTCCGTGTACGAGGGGAAGCTGCCGCCTGGTCCGGTGACGCCTTCCGCCGACCGTACCGCCTTCACGATCGCCCGGGTCACCATGTCCGCGCCCGCGGCCAGCACATCGTTGAGCGCGAGCGGATTGCCGGCGTCCAGCGCGGTCGCGCCTGTGGCCAGGGCGAATACCGTGTCGCCGTCGTTGAGGAGATGCACGGGCCGCACGGCGCGCGCGATGCCGTCGTGCGCCGTCCCCGCGAGCTTGTGCGCCTGCGCGCGGGTGAGGTCGGCGTCGGTGGCGACGACGGCGAGCGTGGTGTTCAGCGGCGGCAGCCCGTTCTTCTCCCTCGCCTCGGCCAGCCGCAGCTGGGCGGCCGCGTGGACCGCGGGGGAGGGACGCGTCGCGCGGGCCACCCCCTCGGTGACCAATTCGCCGTACAGCGTGCCCGTTTCCGGGTCGAATGGGGATCCCACCGCGTTCGCCACGACCAGTGCGGCGACGGTGACACCCGAGTCGAGCACGATGCTCGCCGTGCCGATCCCGCCCTTGCAGTGTCCGATCACCGCACCGGTCCCCGCGCCGACAGCTCCCTGCTCGACCGGTGCGCCCTCCTCGGTGGCGGCCGCCGCCTCCACCGCCGCACGACCGGTCGAGGCGTCCGGCCGGGCATGCCAGTCGCCGCCGCGCCCGAGGTCGAAGATGCACGCCGCCGGTACGACCGGCACGACCTGGGAGGGGTCCGGGCCGACCTGCACACCCCGGCCTTGCTCCTCCAGCCACGCCATCACCCCGGCGGCCGACTCGAGCCCGTACGCGCTGCCTCCGGTCAGCACGACCGCCTCGATGCGCTGGACGACATTGCGCGGATCCAGCGCGTCGGTCTCCCGGGTACCGGGACCTCCGCCCCTGACGTCCACGGCGGCGGCCACTCCGCCCTTGGGCGCGAGGACCACGGTGGTGCCGCTGAGCGCGCCGTCCCCGTCGACCTGCGCATGGCCGACCCGCAGGCCCGCCACATCCGTGAGCCCGTCGGCCGGCCCCTCAACCCTCTTCATAACGACCATGTCCGTCAGGGTAGTTGGGCCGACCGAACGCAAGGGCGGATCGGCGCGGTCCGCGGCGTACCGGCGTCAGCGGGCCTGCGCCGTTCCCGCGTGGGCGGGGCTTGCGGCGTAGTCGCGGCGGCGGAGTCTGCGCCGTACCGGCCGATGCGCCCGCGCCCGCCGCCGCCGTACCCTGGAGGTATGAGCACCGCCCCCGCCCCCGGACCGCGAGATTCGAAGCAGCCCGGACAGAGCCCCAAGCCGAAGCTGATCTTCGACGATCCGCTGGATCAGCAGTCCGCGGACGATACGGACCGTGGGTGGGGTGAGCGGGCTCCTGCGAGTGGAGAAAGCGCCGCCGATCTTGCGCGTTTCCTCGACGAGAAGCCGCCCCACCACATCTGAGCTCCGCGGGCCGGAGCTGCGCTCCAGCTGCATGGGACCGGTGGCCGCCTCAGCGACCGTCGCCGGGGCCGGGTGTGCCCGACGTGCCTGCGCCCCCCGAACCCGCCGCGCCAGTGCCACGCTGCGCCACGAGGGCGTCGCGGATCTCCTTCAGCACCTCCAGCTCGGTCACCTCGAGCGTCTCCCGCACGCCCTCCTTCGCCTTCTGCGCCGCGGCGCGTCGGGCCAGGTACTTCGACATCGGCAGCACCATGAGGAAGTAGACGACGGCCGCCGTGATCAGGAACTGGAGGGTCGCACCGAGCACGGACCCCCACATGATCTGGATGCCCTGGATCTCGCCGTCGGGGCCGGGCGTGCACGGGGCCTTCAGGCAGGAGCTGTAGGCGTCCAGGTCCTTCGTTCCGAACGCTCCGACCAGGGGGTTGATCATGCCCTTCACCACCGCGTTCACGATGTTGGTGAAGGCCGCGCCGATGACCACCGCGACCGCGAGGTCGATCACGTTGCCCCGGAGCAGGAACGCCTTGAAACCTTCGAGCACGCTCGGCTTCTTCTCGCTCACGAATGAGCCTCTTTTCATACATGCGGTAGGGGAGGGGGACTGTGGCGCAACCTACGGCAGCGCCCGCCCACCCTGTCCAATCCCCCCTCGCCGAGAGGCGACGTGACGGCACTCCAGTGCGAGTCAGCACACCGTCACCGCCAGCCGGGACGTCGCGCCCGCGCCGGCCAACTCGGCCGCCGTCGCGCGCGGCACGGACAGAACCACCAGAGCCCCGTCGTCGGGAGAAGTCCCACGTGGGTCCGGAACTTCCGCCACCCGGACCCCGGAGGCCACGACCTTCGCCTCCGGGCCTTCACCAGCGGGCGAGTTGCCCGCCGCGATGACATCGACACGGTCTCCCGGTTGCAGCAGTCGGACGGTGGCGGCGTCGGCGATTCGTACGGGAGCGGACACCAACTCGGCCGCCGGCCGCCGCTCGTGCGCCGGAGCCGCGGCTGACAACGTTCCCGGCCCGCCGTGTGACTCCGGACCCGCGGGCGCACCCGGAGCGTCCGCCCCGCGGGCGGTCGATGCGGCCAGTGCCGCGGCCGTCACGGCCAGCCCCGCCGCCAGTGTGCGTCGCTGCCGCCAGACGGCACGCCTCAGCCGCTGTGCCCCGCCGCGGACCCGCAACGGGGCGAACGGTGGTACGCCCAGAGGCTCCGGCGCGGGAAAAGGGGGAGGGGTCGGAGGAAGAAGGGACATGCCGCACCGCCTGTCAGGAGGAGTGGCCCGGGCCTGTGCCCGTGACCGACCGCTCCTCACGATCCACGTTTCGTCGACGAGCCGCAGAGCCCTGTGGACAGACCGCCACATGTGGACAACTCGCTCACCGCTGTGGGTGATCACGCGGCCTTGCGGCGGGTCCTACCGTCCGGCCATGCTGCCCGGCCACTGCCCGGCTCTACGGCCCCGCCCCGCGCCGCGGGCCTACGGAAGCTCGATGCCCGGATCGACGCCCGCCAGGGCACGGCCGCACGAGCAGTCGCGGTCCTCGTCAGCCGGCAGCCCGGCCACCGCGTCGAACAGCACGCCCCGCAGCCGGTCGACGTTGGCCGCGAACACCTTGAGCACCTCTTCGTGCGAGACGCCCTCGCCGGCTTCCGCTCCCGCGTCCAGATCCGTGACCAGCGTGATCGACGTGTAGCAGAGCTCCAGCTCACGGGCGAGGACAGCCTCCGGATGTCCGGTCATGCCGACCACCGACCAGCCCATCGCGGCGTGCCACCGGGATTCGGCACGTGTCGAGAACCGGGGCCCTTCGACGACCACCAGCGTCCCGCCGTCGACCGGCTCCCACTCGCGTGCACGCGCCGCCGCGAGCACGGTCCTGCGCCCCCGCGGACAGTACGGATCGGCCGGCGACACGTGCACCACGTTGGGCACCGTCCGGTCCGGCAGCGGCAGGCCGTCGAAGTACGTCTGCACGCGCGCCTTCGTACGGTCGACGAACTGGTCGGGCACGAGCAGCGTGCCGGGCCCGTATTCCGGCCGCAGGCCCCCGACCGCGCACGGCGCCAGGACCTGCCGGGCGCCGACGGACCGCAGTGCCCACAGGTTGGCGCGGTAGTTGATGCGGTGCGGCGGCAGATGGTGGCCACGCCCGTGCCGCGGCAGGAAGGCGACCCGTCGGCCCGCGACCTCACCGAGGAACAGCGAGTCGCTGGGCGGGCCGTACGGGGTCTCGACCTGGAGCTCGGTGACGTCCTCCAGGAAGGAGTAGAGACCCGAGCCGCCGATCACGCCGATCTCCGCCGGTCCGGCCGCTTCGCTTGCGTTCGAGTTGGTCGCCATGGCGATCACAGTAGCCGCAGCCGGACATGCCAAGGACCCCGCCGTCGGTGCTGCTGCGGCGGGGTCCTTGGAACGTAAGAATCAGGCGGCGGAGCCGGACGCGCTCGACGCGCTCGACGCGCTCGACGACGACGACGAGGAGGACGACGACGAGGTGGAGGCGGAGGCCGCCGGCGCCTTGGAGTCCGACGACGACTTCGTGTTCGTCGTCGAGGACGTCGATGCGGGCGAGCTGGTCGACGAGGAGCCGCGGCTGTCGTTGCGGTAGAAGCCGGAGCCCTTGAAGACGATGCCGACCGCGGAGAACACCTTCTTCAGGCGTCCGTCGCAGCCGGGGCATACGGTCAGGGCGTCATCGGTGAACTTCTGCACCGCCTCGAGGCCCTCGCCGCATTCGGTGCACTGGTACTGGTAGGTCGGCACTGTCTTCCTCCTGGCACTCTCACTCGATGAGTGCTAACGACGCTCCATACTGACGTATTCCGCTGGATCAGTCCACCGTCACAGGCACTCGGTGACCGATCCCACGTGCGGCGACCCGTCCCGGGACGCTCGGCGACAGCCGCGAACGCAGCGCCACGAGAGTGGCCAGGGCGAGCGCGGTGCCCACCAGCGGCACGGCGAATCCGGCGCTCGCGCCGTAGCCGTCGGCCAGTCGCCCGGCCACGGTCACGGCCGCCGCCTGGCCCAGCGCCACCGCGCCGGTCAGCCAGGTGAAGGCTTCGGTGCGCGCCGATGCGGGTACCAGCGACTCGACGAGCGTGTAGCCCGTGATCAGGGCGGGCGCGATGAACAGGCCGACAAGAAGGCCGAGCGCACCGAGCAGCACGACGGAGTGGGCCGTCCACAGCAGGGACGCGGCGAGGGCCAGGCCCGCGTAGCCGATCAGCAGCCGGCGGCGCGGTCCGCTCTTCCACGAGATGGCGCCGACCGCGAGGCCGGCGAGCATGTTGCCGGCGGCGAAGAGCCCGTACAGCAGACCGTTCATGCCGGGCTGCCCGATCTCCTCGGTGAAGGCCGTCAGTGACACCTGCATGCCGCCGAAGACCGCGCCGATGCCGAGGAAGGCCACCGCCAGGACCCGCACGCCCGGCAGGGGCAGCGCGGAGGTGCGCTTCGCGCCCGGGTCGGCGAGGGTCCGGCCGTAGGCGGGCTGGGTGCGGTGCTGGGCGGCGAAGAGCAGTCCGCCGAACAGGGTCAGTGCGGACTCCGCGATCAGGCCGGCGGCCGGGTGGACGCCGGTGCACAGGGCGGTGGCCAGGACCGGACCGACGACGAACGTGAACTCGTCCGTCACGGACTCGAAGGCGGCGGCGGTCGACATCAGGGGCGAGCCCTGCAGCCGCGCCGCCCAGCGGGCTCGTACCATCGGGCCGACCTGCGGCACGGAAGCACCCGTCGGCACGGCCGCCGCGAACAGCGCCCACAAGGGCGCGCCGGCGAGTGCCAGGGTGGTGAGTGCGGCGCCCGAGGCCGTGTGCACGAGAACGCCGGGGATCAGCACCGCGCGCTGGCCGAAGCGGTCGGCGAGCTTGCCGCTCTGCGGCGCGAACAACGCCATGGACACGCCGGTCACGGCGGCGACGGAGCCTGCGCTTCCGTACGAGCCGGTGGTGTGCTGGACGAGCAGGACGATGCCGATGGTGAGCATCGCGAAGGGCTGCCGGGCGGCGAACCCGGGAAGCAGGAATGTCCAAGCGCCGGCGGTACGGAGCAGCTGCCCGTAACCAGGTCGCTTGCCAGAGGTGACCGTGGACACCACGGTCCTTGCCTTTCTGCCGCCTGGTAGCGCTCCCCTGGGTGTACGGGAGCCGCCGAGAGCTGTCCTCTTGCGCTGAACTGCGGTAGATACCGGGGTCCACTGCGGGGGACTCCGCGGCCGCCATACGGTCGCGCCAGCTCTGCGTCAGGCAGAGTTGGTCGATCAGTGTGCCTTCATGCTACAGGAATATCGCTGCCTACTCCTGGGAAAGGGCAGGTGGCGCCCCATCTGTTCCTGGGATCACATGGAGCAGTGCATCCGTCTGTTCCTGGGATCACATGGATCGGCGTCGCATGGTGCCTCCGGTACCCAGCCATCCCGCGAGCTTTCCGCCCTGGGCGACCGCCCGCAGCCGCTGCTCCGCCGCGTCCCGCACGGGGTCGGTCGCCACCACGAGCAGCTCGTCGCCGTGGCGCAGCACCGTCGCGGGCAGCGGCACGAAACTCTTGCCGTCCCGTACGACGAGGGTGACCGCGGAACCAGGCGGAAGCCGTAGCTCCGCCACCTCCACGCCGTGCATCCGCGATCCCTTGGGGACGGCGACCGACAGCAGGTGCCCGCGGAGCCGCTCCAGCGGCGCCGACTCGATGCCGAGGTCGGCCGCCTCCGTCGGGCCCCCGAGTCGCAGCCTTTTCGCCAGCCAGGGCAGCGTCGGCCCTTGGACCAGGGTGTAGACGACGACCAGGACGAAGACGATGTTGAAGATCCGGTCGTTGCCCTCGACGCCGGAGACCATGGGGATCGTCGCGAAAATGATGGGCACCGCGCCGCGCAGGCCCGCCCACGACATCAGGACCTGCTCCTGCCACGGAATCCTGAAAGGGAGCAGGCTGATGAACACACCGACCGGCCTCGCCACCACGGTAAGCATCAGGCCGACCACCACGGCGGGCCAGAAGTCGCGCAGTAGCTCGTGGGGGGTCACGAGCAGACCGAGCAGGACGAACATGCCGATCTGGGCGAGCCAGCCGAGACCCTCCGCGAAACCGCGGTTGGCCGGTGCGTGCGGCAGCTTGGAGTTCCCCAGCACCATCGAGGCGAGGTAGACGGCGAGGAAGCCGCTGCCGTGTGCCATGGCACCGGCGGCGTACGCCATGACCGCGATCGCCATGACCGCGATCGGGTAGAGGCCGGAGGCGGGCAGTGCCACCCGGCGCAGACCGAAGGCGCCGAGCCAGCCGGTCGCCAGTCCGACGGCCGCGCCGATCGCCAGTTCCAGCACGATCTCGCCGACCAGCACGTACCACGACTCGATCGGCCCGGTCGTCGAGAACGCCACCACCAGGATCACCACGGGGGCGTCGTTGAAGCCGGACTCCGCCTCCAGCGCTCCCGTCACCCGGGACGGCAGCGGCACCTTGCGCAGCACGGAGAAGACCGCCGCGGCGTCGGTGGAGGAGACCACCGCGCCGACGATCAGGGCGGGCTGCCACGCGAGCCCCACCAGATAGTGGGCGGCGGCAGCCGTGACGCCCACGCTCACCGCGACGCCGACCGTTGCCAGGGCGGCTGCCGCCGGCAGCGCGGGTTTGACCTCTTTCCACTTAGTGCCCAGTCCGCCTTCGGCAAGGATCACCACGAGCGCGGCGTAGCCGATCACCTGCGTCAGTTCGGCGTTGTCCCACTTGACGTCGAGCAGGCCGTCCTGACCCATCGCGATCCCGATGCCGAGATACAGCAGCAGGCTGGGGAGACCGCTGCGCGACGAGATGCGCACGGCCGCCACGGCGACGAGCAGAACGAGCGAGCAGACGAGCAGGAGTTCGTTGAGCTGGTGGACAGTCAGTGGCCGATCCTTCCCCTCGCGCCTTGCAGCCGGATCCTCGTACCGGCGGGCGACACTTCGTTACCTTACCTAATCTTTAACGTTTCCTTGACGGTCTGATGATCTGCTTGTCTGTGGGCGGGTGGTGCCTTGTGGATACCGCGTCAGGGCCGGTCGGGAGCTGCGCCTAGAGTTGCCTCTGCATTCCCAGGACCACCCTGCCCCTCGAAGGACAGCGATGCCCGCCAACACAACCGCCTCTTCCCCCAAGAAGAAGAAGGGGCGACGCGCCCGCCTGCTCGTGCTCGTCCTGGTGCTGGCGCTCGTCGCGGGCGTCGGCTACGGGGCGTACTGGAGCATCAGTACGGTGCGCGCCTCCTTCCCGCAGACCACCGGGTCGATCCAACTCGCAGGGCTGAGCGGCCGGGTCGAGGTCACACGCGACGACCACGGCATCCCGCAGATCTACGCGGACAGCGACGAGGACCTGTTCCGCGCCCAGGGCTTCGTCCAGGCGCAGGACCGCTTCTGGGAGATGGACGTCCGCCGGCACATGACGTCCGGCCGGCTCTCCGAGATGTTCGGCTCGGGACAGGTCGGGACAGACGCCTTCCTCCGTACGCTCGGCTGGCGCCGCGTTGCCCAGCAGGAGTACGACACCAAGCTCTCGCCCGAGACGAAGAAGTTCCTGAAGGCGTACGCGGACGGCGTCAACGCGTATCTCAAGGGCCGCTCCGCCGAGGAGATCTCGGTCGAGTACGCGGCGCTGTCCTTCAGTGTCGACTACAAGCCTGAGCCCTGGACGCCGGTCGACTCGGTGGCCTGGCTCAAGGCGATGGCCTGGGACCTGCGCGGGAACATCGAGGACGAGATCGACCGCTCCCTGCTCACCAGCAGGCTGAGCGAGAAGCAGATCAAGGACCTCTACCCGTCGTATCCGTTCGACCGCAACAAGCCGATCGTGCAGGAGGGCGGCATCAGCCAGGTCACCGGCAGGTTCGACCCGGCGGCCAAGCCCTCCGACCTCGAGGACGGCTCAACCGGCACGGGCGACGGTTCGAACACCGGCGACGGCACCGGCGACGGCCTCAGCACGGGCAACGGCTCCAGTGACAGCGCGGGCGGCGCGGCCTCCGGGCTGAACTCGCAACTGTCGGCGCTCTCCGACACCGTCGACTCGATCCCGGCGCTCCTGGGCCCCAGCGGGAACGGCATCGGCTCCAACTCCTGGGTCGTCGCCGGTGAGAACACGACCACCGGCAAGCCCCTGCTGGCGAACGACCCGCACCTCGCCCCGCAGCTGCCCTCGCTCTGGTACCAGATGGGCCTGCACTGCCGTAAGGCCTCCCCGGCCTGCCAGTACGACGTCGCGGGCTACACCTTCTCCGGCATGCCTGGCGTGATAATCGGCCACAACCAGGACATCGCCTGGGGCTTCACCAACCTTGGCGCCGACGTCACCGACCTGTACCTCGAGAAGCTCACCGGCGACAGCTACCTGGTCGGCGACGAGGAGAAGAAGCTGACCACCCGCGAGGAGGTCATCAAGGTCGCGGGCGGCGCCAGCAAGACGATCAGGGTCCGCTCCACCGAACACGGCCCCCTGGTCTCCGACCGCAGCGAGGAGCTGGAGAAGGTCGGTGAGAAGGCCCCCGTCTCCAATGCGGCACCCGACCGCGGCGCCGGCTACGGAGTCGCCCTGCAGTGGACAGCCCTGCAGCCCGGCAACACCATGGACGCCGTCTTCGAGCTCAATCGGGCCAAGGACTTCCAGAGCTTCCGCAAGGCCTCAAGGAAGTTCGAGGTGCCCTCCCAGAACCTCGTCTACGCCGACACCAAGGGCAACATCGGCTACCAGGCCCCCGGCAGGATCCCGGTCCGCGCCGAGGGGGACGGCTCGACGCCCGCGCCCGGCTGGGACCCGAAGTACAAGTGGACAGGCTACGTCCCCTTCGACGAGCTGCCGTACGAGTACAACCCGGAGCGCGGCTACATCATCGCCGCCAACCAGGCCGTCATAGACGCCGAGAAGTACCCGTATCTGATCACCAAGGACTACGGATACGGTGCCCGCAGCCAGCGGATCAACGACCTCGTCGAGTCGAAGATCCAGGGCGGCGGCAGGATCTCGACCGAAGACATGCGCACCATGCAGATGGACAACAGCAGCGAGATCGCCAAGCTGCTCACGCCCTACCTGCTGAAGATCGACATCTCCGACCCGCACGTCCGTGAGGCGCAGAAGCTGCTCGAGGGCTGGGACTACACGCAAGAGCCGGACTCCGGCGCCGCCGCATACTTCAACGCCGTGTGGCGCAACGTCCTCAAGCTGGCGTTCGGTAACAAGCTGCCCAAGGAGCTGCGCGTCGAGGGCGAGTGCCTCAGCGTCCGGCCGGCCGACAGCACGGGCCCGGACGACGACCTCGAGGAGCGGGTGCGCGAGTGCGGCCAGCGGGACGGCGACTCGGCGCAGCCGGACGGCGGCGACCGCTGGTTCGAGGTGGTCCGCCGGCTGCTGAAGGACGAGGACAACGCCTGGTGGCAGGCGCCCAGGACCCGCACGGAGAAGGCGACCGACACCCGTGACGAACTCCTTGGCCGCGCGATGGACGACGCCCGCTGGGAGCTGACCGCAAAGCTCGGCAAGGACGTCTCCAGCTGGAGCTGGGGCCGTCTGCACCAGCTCACGCTGAAGAACCAGACACTGGGCACCGAGGGACCGGGCTTCCTGCAGTTCATGCTCAACCGCGGCCCGTGGAACGTCGGCGGCGGCGAGGCCGCGGTCAACGCCACCGGGTGGAACGCGGCGGGCGGCTACGAGGTCGTGTGGGTCCCGTCGATGCGGATGGTCGTCAACGTCGGCGAGTGGGACGAGTCGCGGTGGATCAACCTCACCGGGGCGTCGGGCCACGCCTACAGCGCGCACTACACCGACCAGACCGACAAGTGGGCGAACGGCGAGCTGCTGGACTGGGCCTACAGCCCGGCCGCCGTGTCGGCGAAGGCAGTCGACACCCTCACGCTCGTGCCCGAGGGGCAGTCGGTTCCGTAAAGCGCCTGACGCCTTGGGGCGTGACGACTGCGTGCACGGGGTGGTCGTGCGGTTCCACGGGGACCCGTGCGACAACCTCGTTCGCATAGAGGAGCACCACCAGGGCGGGGTCCGCCCCGGCGGCCGAGAGGCGGGCCAGGACCCGGTCGTACGAGCCGCCGCCGCGGCCGAGCCGCATGCCGCGGGCGTCCACCGCGAGCCCCGGCAGCAGTACGGCGTCCGCCGTGACGACGGCGTCCGGGCCGAGCCGCTCGCCGCCGGGCTCGAGCAGGCCGCGAGGGGCGCGCTCGAGGTGGTCCGGGCCCCGGTAGACGCCCCAGTCCAGGTCGTTGTCGGCCAGCAGCACCGGGAGCAGGACGCGCACGCCCCTGGCGCGCAGCGCGTCGAGCAGCGCGCGCGTTCCGGGCTCAGTCCCGACGGACACGTAGGCCGCGACGGTGCCGGCGTCGGCCAACTCGGGAAGGTCCAGAGCGTGGCGCGCGAGAACCGCGGCGGTGTCCTGGACGTCCAGGGAGGACAGAAGCCGCCGAGCGCCGAGGAGTTCGGCGCGAAGCTCACCTTTTTCCGACATGTCGCTGCTCATTGCCCGCCAGTAAACCTCTCGTACACGTCGTTATGCGGATGAAGTTAACCGGAGCATCATCTTCCGCCCATACTCAGCGGATAAAGTGCTGCGCATGACTCAGTCGCACTCCAGGATCAGCAAGGCTGTCATCCCTGCCGCAGGCCTCGGTACCCGGTTCCTGCCTGCCACGAAAGCCACTCCCAAAGAGATGCTGCCTGTGGTCGACAAGCCCGCCATCCAGTACGTCGTCGAGGAGGCCGTCTCGGCCGGCCTCTCCGACGTGCTCATGATCACGGGCCGGAACAAGCGCCCTCTCGAAGACCACTTCGACCGCAACTACGAGCTCGAGGAGGCGCTCTCCCGCAAGGGCGACGCCGGACGGCTCGCCAAGGTCCAGGAGTCCAGCGACCTCGCCACCATGCACTACGTGCGCCAGGGCGACCCGCGCGGCCTCGGTCACGCCGTGCTGTGCGCGGCACCGCACGTCGGCGACCAGCCCTTCGCGGTCCTCCTCGGCGACGACCTGATCGACCCCCGCGACCCCCTGCTCGCGCGCATGGTCGAGGTCCAGGAGCGTGAGGGCGGCAGCGTCATCGCGCTGATGGAGGTCGACCCGGCCCAGATCCACCTCTACGGCTGTGCCGCTGTGAAACCCACCGCCGAGAGCGACATCGTCAAGATCACCGACCTGGTGGAGAAGCCCGACCCGGCAGACGCGCCCAGCAACCTGGCGATCATCGGCCGCTACGTCCTGGACCCGGCGGTCTTCGGCATACTGCGCGAGACCGAGCCGGGCCGCGGCGGCGAGATCCAGCTCACCGACGCCCTCCAGAAGCTCGCGGAGAACGAGCGGGCCGGCGGCCCGGTGCACGGCGTGGTCTTCAAGGGCCGCCGCTATGACACCGGCGACCGCGGCGACTATCTGCGTGCCATTGTCCGACTCGCATGCGAACGTGAAGACCTGGGCCCGGAGTTCCGGGACTGGCTTCGCAGTTTCGTGACCGAGGAGATGCAGGACAAGTGAGCAGTGCGACCTGGTCGGTGGACGACCACCTGGACGACATCCTCGGCGCGATCCGGCCGCTCGACCCCATCGAGATGCAGCTGCCCGACGCGCAGGGCTGTGTCCTCATGGAGGATGTCACCGTCCCGGTCGCGCTGCCGCCGTTCGACAACAGCTCCATGGACGGTTACGCGGTCCGGGTCGCCGATGTCGCGGGCGCCACGGAGAAGTCCCCCGCCGTCCTCACCGTCATCGGCGACGTCGCCGCCGGCAGCGAGGGGCTGCCCACGGTCGAACTTGGCCAGGCCGCGCGCATCATGACCGGAGCCCCTCTGCCGCCCGGTGCCGAGGCCGTGGTCCCCGTCGAGTGGACCGACGGCGGCGGCGGCGGGGAAGCGGCGCAGACGATGCGCCCCGCCGGGGAGGCGCCGGAGGGCGCGAGCGGCGAGGTCCGTGTCCACCGGCCGGTCGCGGAGCGCGCCCATGTGCGCGCCCGCGGCAGCGACGTGCAGGCGGGCGACCTGGCACTGGCCGCGGGCACGGTTCTCGGGCCGCCGCAGATCGGCCTGCTCGCCGCGATCGGCCGCGGCACGGTCCGGGTCCGCCCCCGCCCGCGCGTGGTCGTCCTGTCCACCGGCAGCGAACTGGTCCAGCCCGGTGAGGAGTTGACCGAGGGCCGGATCTACGACTCCAACAGCTTCGCGCTCGCCGCCGCCGCACGGGACGCCGGTGCGCTGGCCTACCGGGTCGGCGCCGTCACCGACGACGCGGAGACCCTGCGCGCCACCATCGAGGACCAGCTCATCCGCGCCGATCTGCTGGTCACCACGGGCGGCGTGAGCGTCGGCGCGTACGACGTGGTCAAGGAGGCGCTCTCGTCGGTCGGCGACGACGACGAGCCGGGCAGCGGGATCGACTTCCGCAAGCTCGCCATGCAGCCGGGCAAGCCCCAGGGCTTCGGCTCCATCGGACCGGAGCGCACACCGCTGCTGGCCCTGCCCGGCAACCCGGTCTCGTCGTACGTCTCCTTCGAGCTGTTCGTCCGCCCGGCGATCCGGGCGCTGATGGGCCTGCCGGACGTGCACCGGCCCACGGCCCGCGCCGTGCTCAAGGCCGACGGGGCGCTGACTTCCCCGGCCGGCAAGCGCCAGTTCCTCCGCGGCAAGTACGACGCGCAGTCCGGCAGCGTCACCCCCGTGGGCGGCTCCGGATCCCACCTCGTCGCCGCGCTCGCCCACGCCGACTGCCTCATCGTCGTCCCGGAGGCCGACACGTCGGTGGAGCCCGGTGCGGAGGTCGCAGTGGTCCTCCTGGGCTGACCGGCCCCCTGTGGCGGTAGCGTGTCTGACCACACAGGCCCTGACGGGACCGGATCGGGAGCACAGGCGCACATGAGCACGCACGGCAGGCTGACGCACATCGACGAGGCCGGGGCGGCCCGCATGGTCGACGTATCCGGGAAGGACGTCACCGCCCGCACCGCGTGCGCCACCGGCCGCGTCCTGGTCTCGGCGCACGTGGTGGAACTGCTCCGCGGCGAGGGCGTCCCCAAGGGCGACGCGCTCGCCACGGCGCGGATCGCCGGGATCATGGGCGCGAAGCGCACGCCCGACCTCATCCCGCTCTGTCATCCCCTCGCGGTCTCCGGAGTGAAGCTCGACCTGTCGGTCGCCGACGACGCCGTCGAGATCGCCGCCACGGTGAAGACGACCGACCGCACGGGCGTGGAGATGGAAGCCCTGACGGCGGTCTCGGTCGCCGCCCTCACCGTCGTGGACATGGTGAAGGCCGTCGACAAGGCGGCGGTCATCACCGACATCCGCGTCGAGGCGAAGACGGGCGGCAAGTCCGGCGACTGGACACGCGAGGGACGCGAGGGAGCAGAAGGAGCGCACGCATGACCGCCGCCCACGCCACGGCCCCGTACCGCGCGCTCGTGGTCACGGCCTCCAACCGCGCCTCGGCCGGGGTGTACGAGGACAAGGGCGGTCCGGTCGTCGCCGAAAAGCTCACCGCACTCGGTTTCGCCGTCGACGGCCCGCGGATCGTCCCCGACGGCGACCCGGTCGGCGAGGCGCTGCGCGAGGGTGTCGCGGCGCGGTACGACGTGATCGTCACCACCGGTGGCACCGGCGTCTCGCCCACCGACCGCACCCCCGACGTCACCCGCGCTCTGCTGGACCACGAGGTCCCCGGCATTCCCGAGGCGATCCGTGCGTACGGGCGCGAGAAGGTCCCCACCGCCGTGCTGTCGCGAGGCGTCGCAGGAGTCGCCGGGCGGACCCTGATCGTCAATCTCCCGGGCTCCACCGGGGGTGTACGGGACGGGCTCGCGGTGCTGGAGCAGATCCTTCGCCACGCCGTCGACCAGCTGCGCGGCGGCGACCATCCCAGACCGTCATGAGTGCCACCTGGCCGGTCGTCCTGGTGGACGGTGATGTCACCCTCCGCCCGATAAAACTGCGCGACCAGCGGAACTGGCGAGAGGTCAACCGGCGCAACCGCGACTGGCTGCGCCCCTGGGAGGCGACGATCCCGCCGCCCACGCCCGGAGGGCCGGTCATCCAGCGTCCGACCTACCGGCAGATGGTCCGCCACCTGCGCGCGGAGGCGAGCGCGGGCCGGATGCTGCCGTTCGTGATCGAGTACCAGGGCAGGCTCGTGGGCCAGCTGACCGTGGCAGGAATCACCTGGGGCTCGATGTGCTCGGGCCATGTCGGCTACTGGGTCGACCGGAGCGTCGCGGGCCGCGGCGTCATGCCGACGGCTGTCGCCCTCGCCGTGGACCATTGCTTCCGTGCCGTCGGACTGCACCGGATCGAGGTCTGCATTCGGCCCGAGAACGGGCCCAGCCGCCGGGTCGTCGAGAAACTCGGATTCCGGGAAGAGGGGATGCGGCCCCGCTATCTCCACATCGACGGCGCCTGGCGCGACCATCTCGTCTTTGCGCTCACCGCCGAGGAGGTGCCGGAGGGGTTGCTCCGCCGCTGGCACCAGGCACGACCCGGAACGACCAAAGAAATAAAATAAGTGTTCGAAATTGATCGCCACGAGCCTCAAGCGGTCTGAACAATCACAAAAAAAGTCCGTGATATCAGCCAGATCGTGCGACACACCGGGCCAATTGGCGGATGCCCTTGTGTAAATCCCTCTACGGTGTGTTGCGTGAGCAGCAGCGGCCTCATCTACGCAGTCATCGTCGGGGCCTGGGCCGCCTACTTGGTGCCGATGTGGCTCCGCAGGCAGGACGAGCTGAACGAAGCCCGTCCGACGGAACGCTTCTCCACCGCCATCCGGCTGCTGTCCGGACGAGCGGCAATGGAGCGCCGGTACGCCAGGGAGCTGCGGGAACGCACCGCTGAGCAGCCCGAGCACGACGTGGACCCGGATGCCGGCACGGATCGATTGAGTTCCGTGGACGTCCGGGCCTTCGCCGCGCCCCGAACCGAAGTCCGGCAGGACGCGCCCGAAGGTGCCGAGGCGAAGGACCGGCCCGCCGGCCGGATCCCGGCCCGGCGCCCCGCACCGCGTCAGCGGCCCGACCGGGCCGCCGCGGAGCGCGCCCGGCGCAGCAGGGTCCTCGCCCGGCGCAGACGGACGACCACGGTCCTCTTCCTCGCCTTCAGCCTTGGCGCGGTCGCCGCGGCGGTCGGCGGGCTCGGCTTCCTGTGGGCACCGGCCGTTCCGGCGGCGCTCCTCAGCGCCTACATCATGCAGATGCGTGCCCAGGAGCGGCGGCGCTTCGCCTTCACGATGGACCGGCGGCGCGCGGAAGTCGCGGCGCAGCGGCTTCGTGAGAACCGTCCTCGCCACCACCAGGCGGCGGCGACGGCCGAGTCGGCCGAGGAGCCGACGGCACACGCCGAGCCCGGGCTCGAACCGAAGCTCTCCCCGCAGGAGGCGGGCCGCCGGGCGCTGGTCGAGCAGACGGACCACGCGGAGTGGGTGGACCAGCAGCGTCAGCGAGGCCCGGCGACCGGCGACAGCTGGGAACCGGTTCCGGTCCCGCTGCCGACGTACGTCACCGCTCCGGTGGCGCCGCGCGCCTCAAGCAGCGTGGACGTCAGCGACCCGGAGACCTGGAGCGCGGCCCGTTCCTCGACGGCCGAGCCGGTTCCGCCGCAGCGAGAGACGCCCGGCCCCCCTGCCGACGCCCCTTCGGGCCGCCGCACACCACAGCAGCGTCGCACCCGCGACCGCGGCCGTACGCCGCTCTTCGACCAGTACGCGGACGAGGACCGTCCGCGCGCGGCCAACGAGTGACATCGGCCAAGGAGTGACGCCGCCTCCGGGCGGTGTCCGTGACCTGCGCAGAGACCTGCGGGGAACGGATTTCCAAGCACCCCGATCGGGATGCTAGAGTTTCACTCGTTGCAAGGGCCTGTGGCGCAGTCTGGTAGCGCACCTCGTTCGCATCGAGGGGGTCTGGGGTTCAAATCCCCACAGGTCCACCGCAGCTGAGAGCCCCGGTCGGATTGATCCGACCGGGGCTCTCGCCGTTGCCGGAGTTCTCACCTCCGACGGAGCAGTCGAGCGCTGCAACTGGAGCCGAGACGGTGAACGTTGCCCGGGCCCTCCTGCTCGACCGGTGGTACGACGGCGGTGTCTCACCGCATCAGGACACCTGGGCCTTGTCGTAGACCGCCTTCGCCTCGTTGCCGAAGTACGGGCCGAACATGCGGTTCGGCAGGAACGTGTAGCCGAAGCTGTTCACCGACGTCTGCAGGCCCGTGCCGGTGGCCTCGTCGAAGGACTCGAACCAGGGGCCGCCGCTGGAGCCGCCGGTCATGTTGCAGCCGAGGCTGTGGTCCTTGGAGAAGAGGAAGTCCTTGGAGCTGTTGCCGCTGCAGTGGATCAGTTTGCTGCCGTCGTACGGGTCGGCCGCCGGGAAGCCGAAGGCGTACATCGGCTTGTTGTAGCCGCCGTTGAACTTCAGGCCCTGTGCTCCGACCGTCTCGGCGAGTGTCCGGCCGTTCAGAGGGGCGACGACGGCGGCGCCGACGTCGTGGTTGATGTCTTCGTTCGAGGCCCACTGGTCCGTGGCGAGGATCTTCGTCGCGCTCCACTGGCCGTACGGGGCCTGGCCGTTGTCGTAGCCGGGTACGAAGACCCAGTTGGTGTGCCAGGAGCCCTGGTACTTCACGCAGTGGCCGGCGGTCATGACCGTGCTGCCGTTCTGGCTGGTGACCGAATTGCCGGAGCAGGAGGCCGTACGGCCCTGGAAGGTGAAGAAGACCCGGCCGGACGTCTTCACCACCGCGCCGCCCCCCGTCCACGGGCCGCCTGCCTGGGGGAAGGAAGTGGGCCCCACGACGGTCTCCTCGCCGCCCGGGACGGGTGCCCTGAAGGAGCCGGGGGTGGCGCGGACCAGGTCGAGCGGTTCGGCGCCGCGCATCCGTTCGGCGGTCCAGAAGCCCTTGGCCGCCGCATTCGGGGCGAAGGACGGGGGTGCGGGGGAGGGGGCGGCGTCCGCGGAAGTGGCGGACAGTGCCCCGGCGAGCAGGGCGCCGACGGCGGTGAGGACCGAGGCGGCAAAGCGGTGGCGTCTCACGCATGTCTCCTTCTGCCGTGCCCGCCCGTGAGATGACCCGGGCGGGTTGGGGGGACAGGACGGTGCGGATCGACGTGCGTGAGGCAGAGTGCCACGAAACCCGTGACTATGTCAGGGGCGCGTCAAAGACTTGGCCATGCAGAGGCTGCTCTCGTACTCGCGGTAGTGGCCGAATTTGGCGCACGGCAGATAGCTGCTGGAGGTGTAGAGCGCGATCGCCTCCGGCTGCATGTCCCCGGTCTCCAGGACCATGCGGGTCCGGCCCGCGGCGATGGCGTCGTCCTCGAGGGCGGCGAGGATGCGGCGGGCGAGGCCCAGACCGCGCGCCTCGGGGATCACATACATGCGCTTCAGCTCGGCGTCCCCGTCCGAATACCCCTCCGGGTTCGCGTCCTGGGCGCGCCAGCCGCCGGACGCGACGGGACGGTCCATGGCGTCGTACGCGATGAGATACAGGCCACTCGGCGGGACGAACATCGAGGCGTCGAGCGGCGTGGCGTCGCCGTCTCCGTCGCCGTAACGCTCCACGTATTCGAGCTGGACCTGGTCGTTGAGCTTCACAGCATCGGGGTGGTCGAAGCCCACAGTTCTGACATGCATGCCCAGAAGCGTACGTGTATGCGAATGCTCCCGGCCGGTAAGGTGCCGGGATGCTCACTGTGACCTCCGTGAATGTGAACGGTCTCCGGGCCGCCGCGAAGAAGGGCTTCGTCGAGTGGCTGGCCACGACCACCGCCGACGCGATCTGCCTCCAGGAAGTACGCGCCACCGCCGACCAGCTCCCGGCCGAGGTGCGCGACCCCGACGGCTGGTTCACGGTGCATGCCCCGGCCGCGGCGAAGGGCCGCGCCGGCGTCTCCCTCTACACGCGGCGCGAACCGGACGCGGTGCGGATCGGATTCGGCTCGAGCGAGTTCGACGGCAGCGGCCGGTACGTCGAGGCCGACCTGCCGGGCGTCACGGTCGCGAGCCTCTATCTGCCGTCCGGCGAGGTGGGCACGGACAAGCAGGACGAGAAGATGCGCTTCATGGGCGAGTTCCTGCCGTACCTGAAGGAACTGCGGGACCGCGCGGCGGCGGACGGCCGCGAGGTCGTCGTCTGCGGCGACTGGAACATCGCGCACCGCGAGGCCGACCTCAAGAACTGGAAGGGCAACAAGAAGAACTCCGGCTTCCTGCCGGAGGAACGGGAGTGGCTCGGCCGCGTCTTCGGCGAGGCGCAGTACGTGGACGTGGTCCGCGCCCTGCATCCCGATCAGGAGGGCCCGTACACCTGGTGGTCCTACCGCGGACGCGCCTTCGACAACGACACGGGATGGCGCATCGACTACCAGGTGGCGACGGCCGGTCTGGCGAAGCGCGCGGTGAAGGCGTGGGTGGAGCGGGCGGCGACGCACGGCGAGCGCTGGTCGGACCATGCGCCGGTGACGGCGGTCTACGAGAGCTGAGTTCGGCACGGAGGACTGAGCCCCGCACACCAGCGGGCGGTCGGGCGCAGGCGCGCGTAAGGCACAGGAAGCGTAAGGCTCCGAAGCGGCGTAAGAACGCCGCGTCGTTGGGGCCGGTTCGGCGCCGTCGCGCGGAAGTCCCCGCACGCGGGCGGCCCGCCGCCCCGACCCACGGAAAGGGCGCACCCGCCGTGTTGCGAGTGCGCCCCTCGTCCGCAGCCCTGCTACGGCGCCTCGTCAGGCGTCGTAGTCCTCGAGCCTGTCGCGACGCTCGCGCGTGGCGTCCTGGCCGCGCTCGCGCACGGTCTCCTCGGGGCGGCCGCCCTGCTCACGGCCCTGACGGCCGCGCTCGCCGGCCTCTTCGCGGCCGCGCTGCCCGCGCTGCGGCGGGTCGCCCTTGCCGGCCTTCTGCTTCGCCTGGTCCGCGAGGTCCTGCGCCTTGTCCTTGAACTGGTCCGAAATGCCCATGAGATGTCACTCCTATGAGGGGTGTGGAGGTCGGGGGCGACTGCCCCCGGGGCTGCGACCAGCGTTGCACGCAGGGAGAAAGCACGCATTTTGATCAGTGACGCTCAGTTGCTCTCCGTGCGAACTGCCTCGTCAGCGGCCCCTCCGGCCCCCACGAGGCCCGTCGAGACGTTACCCAGACGCGGCTCGAAGCGGCGCATCTCGCGCTGCCCCACCGTGCCGATGACAGCGGGGAGACAGCCGCGGACCGACTGCATGCCCCGCAGCCACCACTGCGCGTACACATGCGAGGAACGGCGCTCGATGCCGGCGACGATCCGGTCCACGGCGGGCCCGAGCGGATACGTGCGGTTCGACGGCCACGGAAGCCGCTGCCTCAACTCCCGCATGACGTCGTCCTGGTCGGCGCCGCGCACCATGTCGGTGTCCGTCCACGACAGGTATCCGACGCCGACCCGCACGCCCCGGTAGCCGACTTCGGCGCGCAGGCTGTGCGCGAACGCCTCCACGCCCGACTTCGACGCGCAGTACGCCGTCATCATCGGCGCCGGAGTGATCGCGGCGAGCGACGCGATCTGCAGGAAGTACCCACGGCTCTCCAGCAGTACGGGCAGGAACGCCCGTCCCGTCACTGCGCTTCCGATCAGATTGACCTCGATCACCCGCCGCCAGGCGGCCGGATCCGAGTGCAGGAACGGCCCGCCGGACGCCACGCCCGCGTTGGCGACGACGACGTCGACCTTGCCGAAGCGCTCCTTCACCTCCTGTGCGACCCGCGTCATCGCCTCGTGGTCGGTGACGTCGGCATGCCAGTGGTCGCATTCGGTGTGCAGCCGCGCCGCGACCTTCTTCAGTTCGTCGGGCTCGAGGCCGACCAGCGCCACCTTCGCGCCCCGCGCGGACAGTTTGCGCGCCAGCAGTTCGCCGACGCCGCGCGCCGCGCCAGTGACGACCGCGACCTGTCCCTCCAGGCTCACCCTGCTCATGCGGCCTTCTCCTTGGCGTTCAGGTACGTGTCGACCAGCTCACGGATCCTGCCGGTGACGGTCTCGGGGGCCTCCACCGGGGTCATGTGCCCGATCCCCGCGAGCTCCACCAGTTCGAGGCACTGGGGCAGTTCGGCGGCCAGCCGCCTGGCGTGCACGAACGGCGTGAGCCGGTCGGCGGTGCCGCCGATCACGATCGCGGGCGCGTCCAGCGCCCGCACGCCCTTGTCCAGGTCGAGTTCACCGAGGACGTGCGACCATGCCACCCGCGCGGCGCGTGGGCAGGCGTGGACGATACGGGCGCATGCGTCGACCCGCTCCGGTGCGGAACCGGGGCCCATGGTGGCGTACTTGAGGATGCTGCGGGACACGGGTGTGACCGGACCGAGCGGGGCGCGGGCGCCGAGGATCAGATGTGTGAGCCTGGTGCGCAGGCGCCCCGGCCGCATCGGCAGGACGAGCGACTCGTCGACCAGGCGCGCGCTGCCCGTGCTGCACAGCAGGACGGCGGCCGCGTGGTCCCGGAAGGCGGGCCGGCCGGACGCGGCCATCAGCGTCATGCCGCCCATGGAGTGCCCGGCGAGCACGGCCTTCTCGCCCGGCGCCAGTACCGCTTCGAGCACGGCCTCCAGGTCGTCGGCCAGCTTCTCCGTGCCGACCTCCCCCGCCGGCGTGCGGCCGTGGCCGCGCTGGTCGTAGACGACGACGCGGTGGTCGGCCGCGAGGTCCCGTATCTGCGCGGCCCAGAAGAGGGTGGAGCAGGTCCAGCCGTGTGCGAGTACGACCGTGGGGGCTCCCCCAGAGCCTCCGGCCTGGGAGGTACCCCCGTCGGGACCGTGCACCTCTACGTGGATGCGCGCCCCGTCGGCGGAGACGGCGGTCAGTTCGCGGTCGGCGACGGGCGCGGCGTCGGCGCGGTGCAGGAGCCGGCTCATGCGACGGCCTCCGTGTTCTTGGTGGTCGGGGCAGGCGGTGTGTTCTTCGAGGCCTTCGCGGCCCCGGTGCCGGCGACGGCGGGCGCCGGCTTCGTACGGTCGGCCCGGACGACCTCGTACTCGGCGAGGTCCACATGCCGCGTCGCGCTGCGGAACTCGGTCGTCGTGCCCGGCCAGATGGTGGTGTTGCGGCCGTTCGCGTCCAGATACCAGCTGGTGCAGCCGCCGGTGTTCCACACGGTCCGCTTCATCCGTTCCTGCACGCGGCGGTTCCAGGCGTGGACCGATGAGGGGCGGGCCACGAGGGCCGAGCCTTCACCGAGCAGGTTCAACTGCCGCATGTAGTCGGCCATGTAGTTCAGCTGGGACTCGATCATCAGGATCATCGAGGAGTTGCCGAGCCCGGTGTTGGGTCCGATGATCGTCATCCAGTTGGGGAAGCCGGCCGCGGTCGCGCCGCGCAGCGACTCCATGCCGTCCTTCCACGCCTCCGCCAGTGTGATCCCGTCCGCCCCGACCACCCGATCGGCGATCGGCATGTCGGTGACATGGAATCCCGTGCCGAAGATGATCGCGTCGACCTCGGTCTCCGTGCCTCCCCCAGAGCCTCCGGCCCGGGAGGTGCCCCCGGCGGCGACGACCGTCGAGCCACGCACCTCGGTCAGACCGGAGGCGACGACATCCACATTGGGCTGGGCGAGCGCCGGGTAGTACGTGCTGGAGAGCAGGATGCGCTTGCAGCCGATGCGGTACGAGGGCGTGAGCTTGGCCCGCAGCGCCGGGTCCTTGATCGCCTTGGCCATGTTGGCCTTGGCGAGCCGCTCGATCAGGCCCAGTTCACCGGGGCGCTTGGTGAACGCCTGGACCTGCAGCTCCCGGATGCCCCACAGCAGGCCGCGCCGTGCGGCGCTGGTGAACGGCAGCTGCCGGTGCATCCAGCGTTCGGCACCGGAGATCTTGCGGTCCATGCGCGGCATGACCCACGGCGGCGTGCGCTGGAACAGGGTGAGCCTGCCGACCTCCGGCTGGATCGAGGGCACGATCTGGATCGCGGACGCTCCGGTGCCGATCATCGCGACGCGCTTGCCGCGGAGGTCGTAGTCGTGGTCCCAGCGCGCGGAGTGGAAGACCTTGCCGGGGAAGTCGGAGAGCCCCGGGATGTCGGGCATCTTCGGGTCGGACAGCGGTCCGGTCGCGGAGACGACGACATCGGCGGTGAGTGTGCCCTGCGACGTCTCGATCTCCCAGCGCACGCTCTCGGTGTCCCAGCGCATCATCAGCACTTCGTGGTTGAGGCGCAGATGGGAGCGGAGCCGGAACGTGTCGGCGACGTGCTCGAGGTAGGCACGGATGTGTTCCTGGCCGGAGAAGGTGCGGGGCCAGTCCGGGTTGGGCGCGAAGGAGAACGAGTACAGGTGCGACGGTACGTCGCAGGCGCATCCCGGGTAGTTGTTGTCCCGCCAGGTGCCGCCGACGGAGTCCGCGCGCTCCAGGACGACGAAGTCGGTGATCCCCTCGCGGCGCAGCCGGACGGCAGCTCCGAGGCCGCCGAATCCGGATCCGATCACCGCCACTCGTACATGCTCGTGCTGCCGGCCCATGCCGCGCCTCCCGATGAACATCCGGACGTCCCGAACCGAACACAGAAATGTTGCCAGCAATCACTGGCATGGTTGGGAGGGTAGAGCAGCTCCCTACCGAGCGGTAGGGGTAGGACGCGACAAGTTACCGGTGGTACAGGACAGGCTTCCGGTGTGGCGGTACAACATAGGCTTCCGGTGTGAAGGAAGCGCGCGAGTACCGCATGGCGGAATTGGCCGAGAAGGCCGGGATCACGGTGCGCACCCTGCGCTTCTACCGCGAGCGCGGGCTGATACCGCCACCCCGCCGCGAGGGCAGGATCGCCTGGTACAGCGAACACCACCTGGCCAGGCTGCGTACGATCGCCGCCCTGCTGGAGCGCGGCCACACCCTCAACGGCATCGCCGACCTCGCCACCGCCTTCGAGAGCGGACGGGACGTCGGCGAGGTGCTGGGCCTCGGCGAACCGACGGAGGAGACGCCGGTGCGGCTCTCGCCGGAGGTACTCGCCGACTACTTCGAGGGCGAGGTCACACCCGAGAACCTCGCCACCGCACTCGAGCTCGGCTATCTGGCGACCGACGGCGAGGAGATCGTCCACATCAGCCGCCGGCTGCTGGACGTCTCGGCCGCGCTGGTGCGGGAAGGGGTGCCGCTCGCGGCCGTCCTGGAGGCGGGCCGCCGGGTCCGTACCCACGCGGATGCCCTGGCCGAGCTCTTCATCGACATGCTGACCGAGCACAGTGCCGACGACCGGCTGGAGAAGCTCCGCCCGCTCGCGAAGAGCGTCGTGGAGGCCGAGCTCTCCATGGCGATGGACCGCCGGCTGCGCGAACCACCGCCGGCCTGAACGACCGCTGGACGCAAAGGCGCTCCGGAGCCCGTCGCGTCCCCGGGGACCTCAAGGCCGGTCCTGGGACCTGAAGCTCTGGGCCCGACGCCCGACGCCCGCCCCTGGAACCGTCAGCGCGGCGGGAGTGGCGGCCGGCGGAGGTCGGGAGCCTCCGAGTAGTCCGGCGGCACTGCCGCCGGCGCCGACTTCAGCAGGTCCAGGGCCAGCTGGATGGCGTCGTCGAGACCGACATGGCGTCCCTCCGCCCAGTCCAGCGGCGCGCGCAGTGCGTCCAGGTCGGGTTCCACGCCGTGGTTCTCGATCGACCAGCCGTACGCGTCGAACCAGGCCGCGTTCATCGGGACCGTGATCACCGTGCCGTCGCCGAGCCGGTGCCGCCCGGTCATGCCGACCACGCCGCCCCACGTGCGGGTGCCGACCACCGGGCCCAGGCCGAGCAGCTTGAACGCCGCCGTGATCATGTCCCCGTCCGACGACGTCGCCTCGTCGGCGATCGCGACGACCGGCCCGCGCGGCGCGTTGGAGGTGTACGAGACCGGCTGTGCGTTGCGGGTGAGGTCCCAGCCGAGGATCTTGCGGGTGAGCTTCTCGATGACGAGCTCGCTGATGTGGCCGCCCGCGTTGCCGCGTACGTCCACGATGAGCGCGGGGCGCGAGACCTCCATGCGCAGATCGCGGTTGAACTGCGCCCAGCCGGAGCCGCCCATGTCGGGGATGTGCAGATAGCCGCACTTGCCGTCGCTCGCCTCCCGTACCACCGCCCGCCGTTTGGCGACCCAGTCCTGGTAGCGCAGCGGCCGTTCGTCGATCAGGGGGACGACCGCGACCCGGCGGGGGCGCGCCTCGCCCTCCCCGGGGAGGAACGTCAGCTCGACCGTCGTACCGCCTGCCGCGGCGAGCATCGGGAACGGACCGGCCGCCGGGTCCACCGGCCGGCCGTCGACGTGTGTGAGGACCGCGCCCTCCCTGATGCCGGTGCCGGCGAGCGGGGAGCGGGCCTTGGAGTCGGAGGAGTCGCCCGGGAGGATCCGGTTGACCACCCATTTCCCGTCCCGGCACACCAGGTTCGCGCCGAGCAGGCCCATGGCGCGCTGGTAGTGCGGCGGTCCTTCATTGCGGCGCGCCGCGGTGACGTACGCGTGCGAGGTGCCCAGCTCGCCGAGGACTTCGCGCAGCAGGTCGGCGAACTCGTCGGGGGAGGCGACCCGTTCGACCAGCGGGCGGTACTGCTCCAGCACCCCGTCCCAGTCGATGCCGCACATGTCGGGCTCCCAGAAATACGCCCGGACGATGCGGCCCGCCTCCTCGAAGGCCTGTCGCCATTCGGACGCCGGGTCCACCTCGTGCTGGATGCGGCGGAGGTCGAGGTAGACGGTGGAGTCCCCGTCGCCGGACTCGGTGGCCGGTACGGCACGCAGGTCGCCTTCGTCGACGACGACCAGTCGGCTGCCGTCGCCGCTCACCGCGAAGTTGTCGAGGTGGTCGACGAGTTCGGTCTTGCGCGCCTTGGAGATGTCGAAGTGCTCCAGGGTGGGCCTGCCGGAGGTGTCGGCCGGGTTGACGAACGTCTCGCCCAGTGCGCCCGAGATGGGCCAGCGCAGCCAGACGAGACCGCCGCCGGCGACCGGGTGCAGCGCGGAGTACTTGGAGGCGGCGACCGGGAACGGCGTCACCCGGTTCTCCAGGCCCTCGATCTCGACGAGGACCGCGCTGTCCGGCGACTCCTCCAGCGGGTCGAGGCCGCCTGCGGCCGGCCGGCCCTCCGGCGTGAGCGCGAACGGCGAGGGCGTCGCGGAGGACAGCGGCACCAGGTAGGGGCGGCAGCCCAGCGGGAAGGACAGGTCGCCGGTGTGCACGTCGTAGACAGGGTCGAAACCGCGCCACGAGAGGAAGGCGAGATACCGCCCGTCGCGCGTGAAGACCGGATTCTCGTCCTCGAAGCGCCCGTTGGTGACATCGACGATCGTACGGTCGGCGATACGGGCCATCCTGATCTGGCGAAGCGACCGGCCGATGCCGGGATGGGACCAGGTCAGCCAGTGCCCGTTGGGGGAGAAGGCCAGGTCCCGTACGGGCCCGTTGGCGGAGCGGACCAGCTCCGTCACCTCGCCGGTGGACTCGTCCGTGGTGTCGAGGAGGAGCAGCCGGCCGTCGTGCGAGGCGATCGCGATCCGCTCTCCCTCGCTGTCGGAGATCAGCTCCAGTACGCGTCCCAGCTCTCCCGAGGCGAGCCGGCGCGGTTCGCGGTCGCCGGAGGCCCGCGGCAGGTACGCGATCTCGACGGCGTCCTCGCCCTCCGCGTCCGTGACGTAGGCGACCTGACCGCCGCTGCCGAGCATCTCCGGCAGCCGGATCCTGACGCCGGGGGTGTCCGCGATCGTGCGGGCGGGGCCGTCGCGGTGGGTGAGCCAGTAGAGGCTGCCGCGTACGTTGACGGCGCTGGCCCGGCCGGTCTCGTCGACGGAGATCGCGTCCACGTGGTTGGCGGCCGGGACCTGGTAGGTGCGGCGTCCCGCGCGCGGCCCGCCGAGCCGTACGTCCAGCTTCCGCGGCCGGGAGTCCGGCGAGAACAGGTCGTCGACGATCCAGAGGTTGCCCGCGCACTGGTAGACGACCCGGCGGCCGTCGCTCGAGGCGTGCCGGGCGTAGAAGGCGTCGTGGTCGGTGTGGCGCAGCAGGCCGGTACCGTCGGGCCGGCAGGAGTAGAGGTTGCCGACCCCCTCGTGGTCGGAGAGGAACGCGATCCGTCCGTCGTCCTCCGACCACCTCGCGGAGTCGTCGCCGCGGATGAACATCGGGCAGTCCAGGTGTCCGTCCAGGTCGGGCAGCAGCCGTTCGCCGTGCAGCCACAGCCGCCCGGTCGCCCCGCCGCGGTAGCGCTTCCAGGCAGCCGGCTCGTGGGGCGGTTTGCCGGTGAGCAGCAGCGTCCGGCGTTCGCAGCCGGTGCCGCCGGCCTGGGAGGGGCCCTCCGACTCGTCGGTGACGGCGATGTCGGAGACCGGGCCCCAGGGGAGCCTGCCGCCGGGGGAGCCGTCGGTCGGGACGCTGTAGGCCCAGGAGAAGTAGGAGAACGGCTGGCCGTGCGAGGAGACGGCGAGGATCTGGCCGTCGGGGGTCCAGCCGCAGACCCGGGTGTCGGTGGAGCCCCAGTAGCTGAGCCTGCGCGCGGGTCCGCCGTCGACGGGCGCGAGATGGATCTCGGGGTCGAGACTGCGCCAGTTCGTGTACGCGATGTGTTGCCCGTCGGGCGAGAAGCGCGGGTGGCCGACTCTGGTGCGGTCGACGGTGATCCGCCAGGCCCGGCCGGGCCGGTGCCCCTCGGGCACCAGGGGCGCGACCCACAGGTCGTCCTCGGCGGCGAAGCACAGCAAGTCGTCGTGCAGATGCGGGAACCGGAGATACGCCACGTCGTCACTCACCCCCCAATGCTTTCCGCGTGGCAGGGGCGCGGCAACTCGTGGGCCCGGGTGAATCGGGGCGGATCTTGTGTACGACCGCCGCCACGGGCCTGTAGCCGTGACCGAGACCACAAGCGAAACGGTTTCGTTTCGCCGGCGATGGGGGTAGCGTCGAGGTGTACGAAACAGTTTCGTTCGTTTGTCTGCGACCGGGAGGGCCGACATGACACGCGGCCGGCTCACCCCCGAGCGCGAGGCAGAGCTGTACGAAGCAGTGCTCGACCTGTTGCGCGAAGTCGGCTACGACGCCCTGACCATGGACGCCGTGGCGAACCGTACGCGGTCCAGCAAGGCCACGCTCTACCGCCAGTGGCGGAGCAAGCCCCAGCTGGTCGCCACGGCGCTGAGGAACAACAAGCCGGTGCATGTCGGCGACATCGACACCGGCAGCCTCCGCGGCGACTTCCACACCATGATCGGGCGCACGGACGACTGTCAGATGGAGAAGGACTCCGCGCTGATGCGGGGGCTGGCCCAGGCCGTGCACGCCGACTCCGATCTGCACGCGGCCCTGCGCGAGCTGCTGATCGAGCCCGAGATCACCGGGCTCGACACGGTGCTGCGGCGGGCCGTGGACCGGGGCGAGGTCGCCGCGGACAACCCCGCGCTGGGGTACGTACCGCACATGCTGGTCGGCGCGTTCGTAGCCCGGCAACTGATCGAGAACCGCACACCCGACCAAGCCTTCCTCACCCACTATCTCGACGCCGTGGTCCTCCCCGCCCTGGGCGTCTGACCTCCCCGGGTCACGGCACATCCCTCCCCGCCGCACCACAGCACAGCACCTGACGCGCGCCGCTCTCGTCGTCGGGCCGGCTCCCCTTGCCCTGTTCACCCTCATTCACGGGAGTAGCCCTCGTGGCCACGTTTCTCTACAAGCTGGGACGGTCCGCCTTCCGGCGCCGCCGTCTCGTCGCCCTGCTGTGGGTGGCGCTGCTGGCCCTCGCCGGGGTCGGCGCCGCCACCGCGTCGACCGCCACGTCGTCGTCCTTCTCCATCCCGGGGACGGAGGCCCAGAAGGCCTTCGACCTGCTCGAGGAGCGCTTCCCGGGCGGCAGCGCCGACGGCGCCACCGCCCGGGTCGTCTTCAGGGCCCCCGAGGGCGAGAAGATGACCGACGCGGGCCCCAAGGCGGAGGTGGGCAAGGCCGTTTCCGAGCTGAAGGCCGGCTCCACGCAGATCGCCTCCGTCAACGACCCGTACACGACGAAGGCCGTGTCCCGGGACGGCTCCACGGCCTATGTGTCGGTCACCTACAAGGTCAACTCGATGGAGCTGACCGAGGCCACCCGCGAGGCGCTGGAGGAGACCGGCACCGAGGCGCGCGAAGCGGGCCTCGCGGTGGAGATCGGCGGTGACGCGCTGCAGGCGGTCCCCGAGACCGGTACGGGCGAGATCATCGGAGTGGTCGTCGCCGGGATCGTCCTGGTGATCACCTTCGGTTCGATGGTGGCCGCCGGGCTGCCGCTGCTCACGGCGATCATCGGTGTCGGCATCGGCATCTCCACGATCACCGCGCTGGCGAACGTCCTCGACCTCGGCTCCACCACCGCGACGCTCGCGACGATGATCGGCCTCGCGGTCGGCATCGACTACGCGCTCTTCATCGTCTCCCGCTACCGCGCGGAGCTTGCAGAGGGCCGGGAGCACGAGGACGCGGCCGGCCGCGCGGTCGGCACCGCCGGCTCCGCGGTGGTCTTTGCCGGTCTGACCGTCGTCATCGCCCTCGTCGGGCTCGCCGTCGTCAACATCCCGATGCTCACCAAGATGGGCTTCGCCGCGGCGGGCACGGTCGTCATCGCCGTCCTGATCGCCCTCACCCTCATACCGGCGCTCCTCGGCTTCGCGGGCAAGCGCGTCCTCGGCCGCAAGGTCCGCAAGGGCAAGCCGGTCTCCGACAAGCCGAACGCGGGCACCCGCTGGGCCCGCTTCGTGCTGCGCCGCCCGGTCGCGGTGCTGCTCGTAGGCGTCGTGGGCCTCGGCGCGATCGCCGTGCCGGCCGCCTCGCTGGAGGTGGGCCTTCCCGACGACGGTTCCCAGCCCACCAGCACAACGCAGCGCAAGGCGTACGACCTGCTGTCGGACGGCTTCGGTCCCGGCTTCAACGGCCCGCTGCTGGTCGTCGTCGACGGGGACAAGGCCGCCGCGGACCGTACGGTCGAGACGGTCAAGGGCCTCGACGGCGCCGTCGCCGTCACCCCGCCGACCTTCAACAAGGCCGGCGACACCGCGATGATCACTGTCATCCCGAAGGACCGTCCGTCCTCGGGGGCGACCGAGGAGCTGGTCCACGACATCCGCGACAAGAGCGGCGACGAGGTCCTGGTCACCGGCGCGACCGCGATGAACATCGACTTCTCACAGAAGATGAACGACGCGCTGCTGCCCTACCTGGCGCTCGTCGTCGGCCTCGCCTTCCTGCTGCTGATGGTCGTCTTCCGCTCGGTGCTCGTGCCCCTCAAGGCCGCTCTCGGCTTCCTGCTCTCGGTCGTCGCCGCGCTCGGCGCGGTCGTGGCCGTCTTCCAGTGGGGCTGGCTGGGTTCGCTGTTCGGCGTGGAGCAGACCGGTCCGATCATGTCGATGATGCCGATCTTCATGGTCGGCGTGGTCTTCGGTCTGGCCATGGACTACGAGGTCTTCCTGGTCACGCGTATGCGGGAGGCCTACGTCCACGGCGAACGGCCGGGCGAGGCGATCGTCACCGGCTTCCGTCACGGGGCCCGTGTGGTCGCCGCCGCGGCCGTCATCATGATCGCCGTGTTCTCCGGTTTCATCGGTTCGAGCGAACAGATGATCAAGATGATCGGCTTCGGTCTCGCGATCGCCGTCTTCTTCGACGCCTTTGTGGTCCGTATGGCCATCGTCCCCGCGGTACTGGCCCTGCTGGGCCACAAGGCCTGGTGGCTGCCGCGCTGGCTCGACCGGGCGCTGCCCAACGTCGACGTGGAGGGCGAGAAGCTGCACAAGGAACTCGGCGCCTCCGCCGACCCGGACGAGGAGCGTGAGCTGGTCCGCGTCTGATACTCGGGGGCCCCGCGGTCGCCGGGCGCCGCGGGAAGAGCGACCCCCGGACGGCGCGACGGCACCGTGGGGACGGGGGCCGTCGCGCGACAGAGGCCGTATCCACCGGACATGGGGCCGGCGGATACGGCCGCTGTGCGTGCCTGAGGCTTTCAGCCGGACTGTCAGCCCGTCGGGGCACCGGCCACGGCGTAGGTGTGGCGCAGGAACCGGATCAGCGTCGTCGAGTCGAACTGGACCACCGCGACGCCGTCGGTGGTGTGGAACTCGAGGATGGCCTGGACCCGGCCGCACGGCCAGATGCCGATGTCGCCCGCCCGGGCGGGGGAACGCAGCCCCGACTCGAGGAGCTCGCGGGGGAAGGTCCACTCCTGGCCGCTGGGGAACGCGAAGCGGACGGCCCCGGGATCCTCCGCGGGGTCGTAGCTCAGGAACACGCGGACTGGTCGGTGCTGAGGCGCATCGGTGACGATCCTGCCTCTGGCTTGCTCTTTGACGGCGTGGGTCATCGGCCGCTCCTCACACTCAACCGCTTTGTCTCTAATGTCCCATATTTTGAGATTTTGGGCGGGCTGCTCCGTGTTCAGTTGTGACTCATGCGCTCTTGCAAGTCATGTGCAGCAGGCCATTATCATTGAACGGTTATTCATCTGTCCGAAGCGGAGCTCTCCATGCATGTCCCCGACGGATTCATCAACGCGCCCGTCTCGGTCGCCGCCGGAGTCGTCGCCGCCGGCGCCGTCGCCGTCAGCCTGCGCGGCGCCCGCCGTGAGCTGGGCGGATCGCCGGCCGCCCTGGCGGGAGCGGACCGGACGGCACCGCTCGCGGGGCTGGTCGCCGCGTTCGTCTTCGCCGTGCAGATGCTCAACTTCCCGGTCGCGGCCGGCACCAGCGGTCATCTGCTCGGCGGTGCGCTGGCGGCCATCCTCGTCGGGCCGTTCACCGGCGTGCTCTGCATCGCGGTCGTCCTGCTGATGCAGGCCATCCTCTTCGCCGACGGCGGGCTCACCGCGCTCGGAGTCAACATCACCGTCATGGGCGTCGTCGGCGTCCTCGTCGCATATGGGCTCTTCCGCGCACTGGTCAAGGTGCTGCCGCGCACCCGCCGCTCGGTGACCGCCGCGTCCTTCGTCGCCGCGCTGGTCTCGGTGCCCGCGGCGGCCGCCGCCTTCACCCTCCTCTACGCGGTCGGCGGCCTCACCGACGTCCCGGTCGGCTCCGTGCTGACGGCGATGGTCGGCGTCCACACGCTGATCGGCATCGGCGAGGCAGCGATCACCATGCTGACCGTCGGCGCCGTCATCGCCGTGCGGCCCGACCTCGTGTACGGCGCCCGCGGCCTGTCCACGCCGCTGAAGCTGCGCGTCGGCGGCGAACTCGTCGACGCCCCGGCAGCCGAACCGGCGCCGGTCGCCGCGCGCTCGCCGCGCACGTTCTGGCTCGTGGGCCTCGCGGCCAGCCTCGTCCTCGCCGGCTTCGTCTCCTTCTACGCTTCGGCGAACCCCGACGGCCTGGAGAAGGTCGCCGCTGACAAGGGCATCGACAAGACCGTCGAGGAGCACGCCGCGGCCGACTCGCCGCTCGCCGACTACGGCATCGAGAGCATCACCGACACCCGGCTCTCCGGCGGTCTCGCCGGAGTGATCGGCGTCGGCGCGACGGTCGTCGCCGGCACCGGTGTGTTCTACGTGGTGCGCCGCCGCCGCAGCGAGGACGCCCGGCCCGAATCCGTGCAGAGCCCGGTCTGACATGGGTGCGGGCCACAGTCACAAGCTCTACCGGCACGGGCACTCGCCCGTCCACGAGCTGCCCGCGCACTGCAAGCTGCTCGCCGTCCTCGGCTTCGTGCTGGTCGTGGTGTCCACGCCGCGTGAGGCCGTCTGGGCCTTCGCCCTGTACGCGGTGCTGCTCTGCGCGGTCGCGGCGGTGGCCCGCGTTCCGGCGGGCTTCCTCCTGAAGCGGCTGCTGATCGAGATCCCGTTCGTGGCCTTCGCGCTGCTGATGCCCTTCGTGGTGCCCGGCGAGCGGACCGAGCTCCTCGGGGTTTCGCTGAGCGTCCCGGGCCTGTGGGGCGCGTGGAACATCCTGGCCAAGGGGACGCTCGGTGTCGCGGCGTCCGTGATCCTCGCCTCGACGACCGAGCTGCGCTCCGTCCTGAACGGCCTGCAGCGTCTGCGTCTGCCGCAGCTGCTGGTCCAGATCGCCTCGTTCATGATCCGGTACGGCGACGTCATCACCGACGAGATGCGCCGGATGTCGATCGCCCGGCGCTCCCGGGGCTTCGAGGCGCGCGGTGTGCGCCACTGGGGAGTTCTGGCCACGTCGGCCGGCGCCCTGTTCATCCGCTCCTACGAGCGCGGCGAGCGGGTCCACCTCGCGATGGTCAGCCGAGGCTACACCGGCACGATGCCGGTCCTCGACGAGGTGCGTGCGACGCGGGCCCAGTGGTCGTTCGCCGCCGCCCTGCCCGTGACCGCGCTCGCGGTCTGTCTGCTGGGATGGACGCTGTGACCCCGAACCAGGACCTGCCTCCCTCCCTCGACGTGCGCGGGCTCGCGTACGCCTACCCCGACGGACACCAGGCCCTGTTCGGCGTCGATCTGACGGTCGGGCGCGGCGAGCGGGTCGCCCTGCTCGGGCCCAACGGCGCGGGCAAGACCACGCTCGTCCTCCATCTCAACGGCATCCTGGCCGGCGGGGTCGGCTCGGTCGCCGTCGCCGGACTGCCCGTCGACAAGAAGAACCTGGCGGAGATCCGCCGGCGCGTCGGCATCGTCTTCCAGGACCCGGACGACCAGCTGTTCATGCCGACGGTCCGGGAGGACGTGGCCTTCGGCCCGGCGTCCGCGGGTCTGCGCGGCGCCGAACTGGAGGCGCGGGTCACGGCGGCCCTGACCCGGGTCGGCATGGCGGACTTCGCCGACCGGCCGCCGCACCACCTCTCCTTCGGACAGCGCCGGCGGGTGGCGGTCGCCACCGTGCTCGCGATGGAGCCGGAGATCCTGGTGCTCGACGAGCCCTCGTCCAACCTGGACCCGGCCTCGCGCCGCGAACTGGCCGACATCCTGCGCTCGTTGGACGTCACGGTCCTGATGGTGACGCACGACCTGCCGTACGCGCTGGAGCTGTGCCCGCGGTCGGTGGTCCTCAGCGACGGAGTGATCGCCGCGGACGGCGTCACGCAGGAGCTGCTGGGCGACGACGAGCTGATGCGCGCGCACCGCCTGGAGCTGCCCTTCGGCTTCGACCCGCGGTCGGTGACAATAGGCGCGTGAACATGCGGCGCGGGAACGAGGACCGGAGCGGGGCGGCGGCGTCACTGCTCCTCGACGACCAGCTGTGCTTCGCGCTGTACGCGGCCCAGCGGGCGGTCACGGCCGCCTACCGGCCGCTGCTCGCCGAGCTGGGCCTGACCTATCCGCAGTATCTGACGATGCTGGTGCTCTGGGAGCGCGGCGAGATCCCCGTCAAGGAGCTCGGCTCCGCGCTGCGGCTCGACTACGGCACGGTCTCGCCGCTGCTCAAGCGGCTGGAGGCGGCGGGCCTGGTGCGGCGGGAGCGTTCGGCTGCCGACGAGCGTTCGGTGCGGCTGGTGCTCACGCACGAGGGCGAGGCGATGCGCGAGCGAGCGGAGAAGGTGCCCGCCCAACTGCTGCTCAGCACCGGCCTGGAGGGTGCCGAGATCGCCCGGCTCCGCGCGGACCTGCACCGGCTGGCCGACACCGCGAACGGCGCTGCCCCGCCCCCGCAGTGACGAGCGCTACCCCGCAGTAACGAGGACCGGGCCCGCTCCGATACATTGTGCGCGATGTAAATCCATCGGCGCACGCACCTCGGGACGCAGCATGAGCGAACAGGTCGACACGGTCGACACCCGCCCGAAGAAGATCATGTACATGGCGGAGGCCACCGCCCACGGCGGTCGCGACGGCTATGTGACCAGTCATGACGGCCAGATCGAGCTCCGCCTCGCCATGCCGCCCGCGCTCGGCGGCGACGGCCGCGGCACCAACCCGGAGCAGCTCTTCGCAGCCGGCTACAGCTCCTGCTTCCACAACGCCCTCGTCCTCGTCGGGCGCCGCGCCGGACTGGACCTCACCGGCTCGACGGTCGCCGCCAAGGTCGGCATCGGCCCCAACGGGTCCGGGGGATACGGGCTCGCGGTCGCGCTCAACGTCTCGTTGCCGCTCGTCGACCAGGACCTCGCCACGCGGCTCGTGTCCGCCGCCCACCAGGTCTGCCCGTACTCGAACGCCACCCGCGACAACATCGACGTGTCCATCGTGCTGAGTTGAGCTGAGCCCGCCTGCCCCGGCCGCCCCGCGGTCCTGGCTGTCCGCACCACGTTGCACCATGGGGGGATGGACGGCAGCGAAGGAGCAGACGTGATGGACGTCCGGGGCACGGTGGCGGACGGTTTCGAAGCGGTCGAGGACGCCTTCGTACGCAACTTCGAGCAGCGCGGCGAGCGCGGTGCCGCCGTCGCCGTCTACCGGCACGGGCGCAAGGTCGTCGACCTGTGGGCCGGCACGCGCGACGTCGACGGGCGCGAGCCCTGGGCCGTCGACACCGCGCAGGTCGTGCGCTCGGCGACCAAGGGCGTCGCCGCCGCCGTCGTCCTCGTGCTCCACCAGCGTGGCCAGATCGACCTGGACGCACCGGTCGGCACCTACTGGCCCGAGTTCAAGGCGGCGGGCAAGGAGCGCGTACTCGTACGCCACCTGCTGTCGCACCGCGCGGGGCTGCCCGTGCTCGACCGTCCGCTCACCCCCGCGGAGGCCGAGGACGGTGCGAGCGGACCGGCCGCGCTGGCCGCGCAGGCACCGGCCTGGGGACCGGGCACCGCCCACGGCTACCACGCGCAGACCTACAGCTGGCTCCTCGGCGAACTGGTCCACCGGGTCACCGGACGCACCATCGGGCGCTGGGTCGCCGAGGAGATCGCCCGCCCGCTCGGCCTCGACCTGTGGATAGGGCTGCCCGGCGACGAGGCCCACCGCGTCGGCCGGCTCGGCCCGGTGGCGGAGCCGGAGACCGCGCAGGGCGGTGGCCTCAAGCTGCGGCCCAAGCGCCGTGTGGCCGAGGCCTACCGCGACCCCGAGTCGCTCACCCGCCGCGCCTTCGAGGCCATCGACCCTTCCCCTGCCTTGCGGCGGGGAGACCCCATGCCCGAGAACGACGCCGCCTACCGCGCCGCCGAACTGCCCGCCTCCAACGGCATATCCACCGCCCGTGCGCTCGCCCGCTTCTACGCCGCGACCATCGGCGAGGTCGACGGCGGCCCCCGGCTGTTCGCCCCGGCCACCCTCACCCTCGCCCGCACGGAGGAGTCCGCAGGACCGGACCGAGTCCTGATCGTCTCCACCCGCTTCGGACTCGGTTTCATGCTCCACGGCCCCGCGTCGCCGCTGCTGGGCCCCGGCTCGTTCGGCCACCCCGGACGCGGCGGCTCCCTCGGCTTCGCCGATCCCGAGTCGGGCGTCGCGTTCGGCTACACGACCAACGGCATGCGCAAGGGCGTCACCGCCGATCCACGCTCCCAGGCACTGATCAGAGCGGTACGTTCGGCGCTATGAGACGTTTCGAGGGCTACGGCGTACTGATCACGGGCGCCGCGCGCGGCATCGGCCGGGCGACGGCACGCAGGCTGGCGTCCGAGGGCGCGCGGGTCCTGGTGACGGACATCGACGCGGATGCCGCCGAGCGGACCGCGGCCACCATCGAGGACGCTGCCGCCTTCCGCTGCGATGTCGGTGACCGGGCGTCGGTCGAGGCTGCCGTCGCATACGCCGTGGAGCGCTTCGGCACCCTGGACGTCCTCGTGAACAACGCGTTCTCGTGCAGCCCGGACACTCCGCTCATCGAGGACCAGCCCGACGACGCCTGGAGCCGGGACCTGGACATCTCGCTGACGGGCGCGTTCCGCTGCGCCCGTGCGGCGATGCCGCATCTGGCCGCGCACGGCCGTGGCGCGATCGTCAACATCGGCTCGGTCAACGGCGAACAGGACTTCGGCAACCACGCCTACAGCGCGGCCAAGGCCGGTCTGGCGTCCCTCACCCGCACCCTGGCGGGCGACGCGGCGGCCCGCGGCGTCCGCGTCAACCAGGTCACGCCCGGCACGATCCGCACCCCGTCGTGGGACGGCAGACAGGACAGCCTCGAGGTCCTGAGCGGCGTCTATCCCCTCGGCCGCGTCGGCGAGCCCGAGGACGTCGCGGCGGCGGTCGCGTTCCTCGCCTCCCGTGACGCCTCCTGGGTCACGGGCACGACCCTGCGGGTGGACGGTGGGCTGCTCGCGGTGAACACGGCCTTTCAGCGGGTGCTGGCGGATGAGGCGGAGCAGGGCGTACTGGACGTGTGAGCCGTTGGCGCGCCCGCGTTCGGCCAACGACAGCGCCGCCTTCGGCCAAAGGCGCGCGCCCACCGTCGCGTTCGTATAACGACCGACGCACCTGTCACACCCGTCCCGTAGAGTGCCAGACGACCTGCGCCTTGAACGTGTTCAAGGCGTGCACTCTGGGGAGGGGGGCTGCAGTCATGCGCAGTGGAGCGAAGGTCGCCATCGTCGGCGGCGTGTTCGCCGTGGTCGCCGGTGGCGTCGGCTACGGAGGCTACAACCTGTACAACGGGCTGACCGGATCGGGCGGGGGCACGAACGCGAGCACCAAGTCCGAGTCAGGGCCCAGGAAGACCGGCCCGCCGAGCGCGGACGAGATCGAGGAGACCGCCAAGGACTTCCTCGCCGCCTGGGCCGAGGGCAGGGGCCTCGAAGCGGCCCAGCTGACCAACAACGCCGCCGAGGCGGAGCCGCTGCTGAGCGGATACGGCGAGCAGGCGCACGTCACCAAGGCCGAGATCAAGCCCGGCGCGGCGGTGGGCGCGAAGGTGCCGTTCACGGTCGAGGCGACGGTGTCGTACGAGGGGACCAGCAAGCCCTGGTCCTACGCCTCCGAGCTGACCGTGGTGCGCGGGCTGACGACCGGGAAGGCGCTGGTGGACTGGCAGCCTTCCGTCGTCCACCCGCAGCTCACCAAGGGCACGTCGCTGGTGACGGCGGAGGCCGCCGCCCCGCCGGTCAAAGCGGTCGACAAGGACGGCGTGGAGCTGACGGCGGAGAAATACCCCTCGCTCGGGCCCGTCCTCGGCACGCTGCGTGAGAAGTACGGTGACAAGTCCGGCGGCACCCCGGGCATCGAGCTGGCGATCACCTCGACCGACGCGAACGTCCCGGACAAGACCCTGCTCGCGCTCACCAAGGGCAAGGAGGGCACGCTCCAGACATATCTGGACGCGGGGGCCCAGGCGGCCGCCGAGAAGGCGGTGAAGAACTACAGCAAGGCCTCCGTGGTCGCGATCGAGCCCAGCACCGGCCGGATCAGAGCGGTGGCCAACAACCCGGTGACCGAGTTCAACACGGCGCTCCAGGGTGCCCAGGCGCCCGGCTCCACGATGAAGATCGTGACCACGGCGATGATGCTCGACAAGGGGCTGGTGAACGGGCCGAGCTCGCCCGTCGAGTGCCCGGCGACCGTCGTCTGGGAGCGCAAGTTCCACAACCTCAAGGACTTCTCGCTCGGCGGCACGACGCTTCAGCGGGCGTTCGCGCGCTCCTGCAACACCACCTTCATCAAGCCGGTCAAGCCGCTCGGCACAGGCGCGGGCGACGCCCTGGGCGACACCGCGCGGAAGTACTTCGGCATCGGCGAGGAGTGGCAGGCCGGGGTCGTCACCCGGGACGGCTCGGTGCCCGCCTCGACGGGGTCGGAGACCGCCGCCTCCTACATCGGCCAGGGCAGGATCCAGATGAACGCCCTCAACGTCGCCTCCATCGCCGCGACCGTGAAGGGCGGCGCCTTCCGCCAGCCGTTGATCGTGCCGCAGTCCCTGGACGGCCGCCAACTGGCCCGCGCCACACCGCTTCCCGGCTCGATGGCGGGCACCCTGCGCCAGTTGATGAGCGCCGCGGCGACGGGCGAGGGTACGGCTGCCCGCGCGATGGCCTCGGTCGGCGGGACCAAGGGCGCCAAGACCGGCTCCGCCGAGGTCGACGGGCAGGGCGACTCCAACAGCTGGTTCACCGGGTACGCCGACGACCTCGCCGCCGCGGCGGTCGTGGACTCCGGCGGCCACGGCGGCGACGCGGCCGGTCCGGTGGTGGCAGCGGTGCTGAACGCCCGCTGACGCCCAGAGAGGTTCCAGGGGGACGAAACGACGTCGCATGGCCCGTACAGCTACCGGCGTGCGGGCCATGAGCACTCACGACACCGCCGACACCCACCCCCGCTTCGCAGAGGCTCTGCACGAGCTCGGTCTCGACGTCCCGGTACGCCGCTTCCCGGACGCCACGCTCCCCCGTAGCCCCAAGGGCACGGGAGGTACCCCCATCGCCGCGCAGGCTGCCGCGGCGATCGGCTGCGACGTCGGCGAGATCGTCAAGTCGCTGATCTTCCGGGCGGACGGCATGCCGGTCCTGGTGCTCATGGACGGCGGTTCGCGGGTGGACGTCGAGCGGGTACGGCAGGAGCTCGGCGCCGAGTCGGTCGAGCGCGCCGATGCCGACCTGGTCCGGGAGACGACCGGATACGCGATCGGGGGCGTACCGCCCTTCGGCCACCGCGGATGCACTTGAGCTGATGCGTCACTGACAGCCAGCCGCCCTCGTAATCCAGCTGGTCTTCTGCGAGCCCGCACACCCCCCCTGCCGTAGAACGCACCCGCTGGCAACGTCCACGGTCGCGCGCAGATGCTCCGGGAGCTCCGCCCGTACGCCGAATACCTGCTTCGCTGTCCAGGGGACGACCCGCGAGCGGCTTGGCTTCGGTATCTGCACCGAGCGGGCCTTGCACGGGTGTTTCGGGATTAGGCCGTCGTCCATGGCAGCGCTGAACGCGGCGGACACGGTGCCGAAGATGATCCGGCGATGCGAGGCGGCCGGGACGTTGCTTTCCAGCTCCCTTATTGGGAGTTCGATCCCGGCACTGCACAGCGCGTCGGGAGCTTGGACGCAGGTTATTCCGCTGACGGGAGTAGGCCGACGATCGGCCTATCAGGAGGGATTGACTGCATCAACGATGAATCGCCGCACGGATGAGTGACGGCCAGCCAGCTTATTATTAGTCATACATTCTTGATGCGTATCGGTCGGTTCCGGCGACATCACCCAGATGAATCGCAACGGGGGTTGTGTGTCTGCTTAATATGCCGCCGACAGGCGAGGCGATTCCGTTCGACGAGGAACGTCGGACGTCACCACCCCCACAGGAGTTGGCTCCTCGATGACACTGAATATTCCCGATGCGCCGCATCGGCGCACAATGACGGCTTGGATCGCCGGGGTACTCACCCTGCTGGTCGCCTTTGCCGTAGTCGCAGTGACGCCTACACGGGCGAATGCAGCAACACCTGTAAATCTGGGTACCGCGGAAAGCTTCGCGGTACTGGCCGGCGCGGAGGTCACCAACACCGGGCCCTCAGTGGTCACTGGAGACGTCGGAGTGCATCCGGGGACGTCCATCTCCGGATTCCCGCCCGGTACGGTCGGGGGGACTTTGCACTCCGGGGACACTGTGGCCGAACAAGCCAAGACCGACCTGGTCGCGGCGTACAACGACGCTGCCGGACAGGCATCGAATGGCGCCCTTCCCCCGGATGCCGGTGGCTTGACGCTGGTTCCGGGCGTCTACACCGCCTCTTCCAGTCTCGGGCTCACTGGCACCCTCACCCTGGATGCCCAGGGCGACCCGAACGCAGTGTGGGTGTTTCAGGTCGGTTCGACGCTGACGACTGCGAGCAACAGCAGCGTGTCCCTCATTAACGGCGCATCGCCGTGCAATGTGTTCTGGCAGATCGGCAGCTCGGCCACACTCGGCACCGGCACCACCTTCGTGGGCACGATCATGGCCAAGGCAGCGATCACCGTAACGACGGAGGCGAGCATCGACGGCCGCGCGCTGGCCGAGGTTGAGGCCGTGACGCTGGACACCAACCGGATCACCAGGCCGGAGTGTGCGGGCACCACCACCACAACAACCACCGGTGACGCTGCGACCACCACGACGACGGGTGATGCTGCAACCGGTGACGCTGCGACCACCACGACGACGGGTGATGCTGCAACCGGTGACGCTGCGACCACCACGACGACGGGTGATGCTGCGACGGGTGATGCTGCGACGGGTGACGCTGCAACCGGTGACGCCGCGACCGGTGACGCTGCGACCACCACGACGACGGGTGATGCTGCGACGGGTGATGCCGCGACGGGTGATGCCGCGACGGGTGATGCCGCGACGGGTGATGCCGCGACCGGTGACGACGGCGGTTACCACGACGGCGGGTACCACGACGGCGGGTACCACGACGGCGGTTACCACGACGGCGGGTACCACGACGGCGGGTACCACGACGGCGGTTACCACGACGGCGGTTACCACGACGGCGGGTACCACTACGGCGGTTACGACTACGGCGGGTACTACTACGGCGGTTACGACTACGGCGATACGGCGAGAAGCCCGGAAATCCCGGCAGTGCGAGGGGAAGCGCAGGGTGCACAAATGCACGTTCAACGCTGAGCGAGTTGTTCCCCCGCCGATCGGCGCGATTAGTGGTTCGCGCGTGGGTCCTCTCGGCGGAGTGCGCGCACGGGTAGTCGACCCCACACGCGAGCGGGACGGATGGCGCGCGTCGGATCGTCGTCGATTCCGTCGCGCGCCACCCGCAGAAGCAGGAGAAGCAGGAGAAGCAGGTGCGAGCAGTCGGGATGGGAAGGGCCGGGTGGGGCCGTGCTGGGCGGCGTTGAGTCGACGAATGCGAAGGAATCGCGGCGGATCGACGCTGAGCCGGTAGCACAGGACGGTGGTGGGGGACTGCGTATGACTCGTGACACTTCAGGGCCCCCCCGCCTGCTGACTGCGGGAACGGGAGCCGCGGTGGCCCTCTGCCTTGCAGTGGCTCTGGCCCATGTGCTCCTGGTGTTTCTGCACGTGGCGCCTCCGAATGCCGTCTCGAAGGCGTACAGCCGACAGATCGACGCCTGGGTCCGGCCCGTGTTCGAGCAGAACTGGCGCCTCTTCGCCCCGAATCCGCAGTCGGTCAACCGGCAGATTTCTGCGAGGACCAAGCGGACAGCGCCGGATGGCACCACACGGGTGAGCGACTGGATCGATCTGACCGCCAGGGACAATTCCGCCGTCAAGCACAACGTCTTCCCGAGCCATACGGCACAGAACATGCTGCGCCAGGCTTGGAATTCCTACCTCAAGACGCACGGCGGCGACAACCAGCCGCGCTCCAACCGTGCTGTGATGATCGAGAAGTATCTGCGCAACATCGCAGCGGACCGTGTCGCCGACCAACGTGGCGGCACCTTCGACTCCATCCAACTGCGGGTCATCACGCAGCCCATTCCCGCGCCCCGCGCAGCGGGCGGTCTCCGGCCGGCCGCTGCGGCAACGGCGCGTGCTGAAACCCGGTTTCTGCCTTGGTGGAAGGTGTCCTCGCATGAAACGGACTGAGCAGGCACCGGTCGCAGCGCCCACAGCGCCCCCACGCAGCACCGAGCCGGCGGCCGTGCGGATGTCGCAGCGCGTACTCGACCGGGTCCATGCGTTCCTCGTCCTCCTGACCGAGCGGCCGGTCTCCTTGTACGCGGCGGCGATGCTGCGCATCGGGTACGGGCTGCTCTATCTCGTTTTTCTGCTTCGCGAGTTTCCACACCGCGACGAGATCTGGGGCCCCGGTTCACCATGGACGCCCGAGCTGGCCAGGCAGATGTTCGACCAGAGCGGGTGGGTCAGCGTCCTCACCCTGTCCGACAGCCGGGTGTACTTCGAGGTCTGCTATGCCGTGGCTCTCGTCACGTGTGCGCTATTCTTGTTGGGCTGGCGCACCCGGGCGATGTCCGTGCTGTTCGCGGTCGTGGTGGTGTCGTTCCACGCTAGGGCGATCTTCATGGCGGATGGCGGGGACAATCTCATGGTCCTCATGGCCGTCTACCTCGTCTTCACCGCGTGCGGCCGGCGTTGGTCCCTCGACGCGCGAAGGACCCGGCTCCAGGCGTCGGCGGGCAAGACGGCAGGCCGGCTCGGCGGCGGTCTCCGGCACCAGCTCGGTGACGCCCGCATCATCTTGATCACTGTGCTGCACAACTGCGGCATGTTCGTCATCGCCGCCCAGGTCTGCTTCCTCTACGGATGCGCGGGCCTGTACAAGGTGCAGGGCGTCAAGTGGGGCGATGGCACCGCCCTCCACTACGTCCTGAACATCGACCTGTTCCGGCCCTGGCCTGCGTTGTCCCAGATGATCGACGGCCATCACGTGCTGATTGCAGTCGTTGGCTATCTGACGGTGCTGGTGCAGGTCGCCTTTCCGTTTGTCCTGTTCGGCAGGCTCAAGTACCCCGTCCTGGTCCTGCTGCTGGGCATGCACGTGAATATTGCGGTGGTCATGGGACTGCCGATCTTCTCCGGCGCGATGATCGTCGCGGACGCCGTGTTTCTGCCGGACCGCTTCTATCGCTCCCTGGGGCGACTGCGGTGGTGCAACCTCCGGCCCACAGCTGTCACGGGAGCGGGAGCCTCACTCGGGCCGGTATCCGCCCTCGTACCACCGCAGCCGGACCGGCCGGCTGAGACCGACGCAGCGTTCCACCGCGCAGCGGTCGGAATTCCGCCCCCGGGAGTTGGGTGACGATCCCGTCGAGAGCGATACGCAGTGGCTGATGCAATCGCTCCCCGGTACCGGGCATGCCAGCACCGCCCGACGGCTCCCCCCCGGTTCGTCGCGGTATACCACAGCCGCGAGACCGGTTGGAGAATCGTCGCCGAAGGGCCCGCGCGAGAGCCCATGGAAGATGCCGTCAACGACATGATCGGAACGGTGCAGGGACGTGGGCAGGCTCCGCTGTTCGAAATCTGGGGGCCGTCGGGCGAGGGTGGCGAATGGCAGCACCTTGCCACGCTCGATCCCGGCCCCGGTGTGGCCGCGACAGCGCTGCCGGCAGAGCAACGGCAGCGCAGCGCCCATGAGGAGCGGCTCATTGACCGCCGTCATCAGGTACTGACTGCCGCTCCTGCCCGTGCAGGGCTCTCCGTCGCGCGGTCGGAAGATGCTGCTGCTGTGGCAAGCCTCGCTGAAGGGCTGAACGAGGACACGGTCCGGCGCCTGGCGCTTGTGGCTTTCGCAGGCCAATCGTTAGGGCGTCTGTGGGCCGTCAAAGGGCGACTCACGACAACCGGTTACCACCAACAACAACCAAGGCGGGCCCGACACCGAGAGGTGCCGGGCCCGCCTTGATCCCAGCTACACCCAGGTGTCCAGCCACATCCGGTTGCGCCATTCGTCCAGCGGGATCGGCGTGCCCGTGTAGATGGGCCAGAAGTAGATGAAGTTCCAGATGATCAGGAGCACCAGCACGCCCGCCCCGATGGCGCCGATCGCGCGGCGGCGTTCGTCGGAGCCCGGTGGGCCGAGGATCGCACCGATCATCATCGCGACCGCGAGACACAGGAACGGGACGAAGACGACCGCGTAGAAGAGGAAGATCGTCCGCTCCTGGTAGTGCAGCCACGGCACCCAGCCCGCCAGGATCGCGCACAGGATCGCACCGGCGCGCCAGTCGCGGCGGAACAGCCAGCGCCACGCGACGTAGCAGATGGCGAAGCAGGCGGCCCACCACAGGAGCGGCGTGCCGAGAGCCAGGACCTCGGCGGCGCACTTGTCGGCGGCGTCCTCCGGGCAGCCGGCGACGCCCGGCGCCGGGTCCTCGTAGTAGTACGAGACCGGGCGGCCCAGCACCAGCCAGCTCCAGGCGTTGGACTCGTAGGTGTGCCCGGAGGTCAGGTTGACGTGGAAGTCGTAGACCTGGTTCTCGTAGTGCCAGAGGCTGCGCCACCAGTCGGGGAAGAGCCAGCTCCAGTCGCTGTGCTTGCCGCCCCCGGAGGTGGCCCAGTCCCGGTAGTAGCCCTTGTCGGTGACGATCCAGCCGGTCCACGAGGCGATGTACGTGACGATCGCCACGGGGACGGTCGACATGAAGGCCGGCACCAGGTCCTTCTTCAGGACCGCGAGGTAGGGCCGCACCGCACCCGCCGTGCGCCGCGAGCCCACGTCCCACAGCACGCTCATCACGCAGAACGCGGCCATCACGAACAGCCCGTTCCACTTGGTGCCGGCCGCCAGCCCCAGCATCAGGCCGGCCGTCAGCCGCCACGGCCGCCAGCCGAGCCGCACCGTCTGCGCGACCCACGCGTCCGGCCGCAGTACCCCGTCGTCGTCCTCGGGGAGCGCCGCCGCGAGTCTGCGCCGTGACCAGTCGCGGTCGAGGACCAGCGCGCCGAACGCCGCCAGCACGAAGAACATCAGCACCAGGTCGAGCAGCGCCGTGCGGCTCATCACGAAGTGCAGGCCGTCCACCGCCAGCAGCAGGCCCGCGAGACAGCCGAGGAACGTCGAGCGGAACAGCCGGCGTCCGATGCGGCAGAGCATCAGCACCGACAGCGTGCCGAGTACGGCGACCATGAACCGCCAGCCGAAGGGCGAGAAGTCGATCATCTTCTCGCCGAGGCCGATGACCCACTTGCCGACCGGTGGATGCACCACGTAACCGGGGTCGGTGGGGACGGCGACGGCGGACGGGTCCTCGAGGATCGACTTGTCGACGTTCTTGGGCCAGCTGCCCTCGTACCCCTGGTTGACCAGGGCCCAGGCGTCCTTGGCGTAGTACGTCTCGTCGAATATCACCGCCTTCGGCTTGCCGAGGTTCCAGAACCGCAGCACCCCCGCGACCAGTGCGACCAGCAGCGGCCCGCCCCATGAGGCGATCTTCAGCAGCGGATCCACATCACCCCGGCGGATGCCGAACACGGGCCACAGCCGCTCCGACGGCCGCGTGTACGGCGGCACCAGGCGATCCCGCAAGCCGATCACGGGCCGGGGCGTGTAGCCGAAGCGGCGCAGCCGGTTCTCCCAACCCGGCGGCTGCTGTTCGGCGTCGTCCTTGCCCCGCAGGGGCTGTGGCGCGGTACTGGTCACCGCGCCATCGTAGGGAACACGGCTGTGCGATCGGTGCTCCCGGTGCTGGGAGGATGGCCACTGTGACTGGAACGCTGGTACTCGCAGGGACCCCCATCGGCGACGTGGCGGACGCGCCGCCCCGGCTCGCCGCCGAACTTCAGGGCGCCGACATCGTCGCCGCCGAGGACACGCGCCGGCTGCGCCGCCTCACCCAGGCGCTCGGTGTGCACACGAGCGGCCGGGTCGTCTCCTACTTCGAGGGCAACGAGGCCGCCCGGACACCGGAGCTGGTCGAGGCGCTGGCCGGCGGGGCGCGGGTGCTGCTGGTTACCGACGCGGGCATGCCGTCGGTCTCCGACCCCGGCTACCGGCTGGTCGCCGCCGCGGTGGAGAAGGACATCAAGGTCACGGCGGTGCCGGGACCGTCGGCCGTGCTGACCGCGCTCGCGCTGTCCGGCCTGCCCGTGGACCGGTTCTGCTTCGAGGGCTTCCTGCCGCGCAAGGCGGGGGAGCGGCTCGGCCGGCTCCGCGAGGTCGAGGGGGAGCGGCGCACCCTCGTCTACTTCGAGGCCCCGCACCGGCTCGACGACACGCTCGCCGCCATGGCCGAGGTCTTCGGCGCCGACCGCAGGGCGGCGGTGTGCCGCGAGCTGACCAAGACGTACGAGGAAGTGAAGCGCGGGGGCCTCGGGGAGCTGGCGGCCTGGGCGGCCGAGGGCGTGCGCGGCGAGATCACCGTCGTCGTGGAGGGCGCGCCGGAGCGCGGCGCCGAGGGGCTCGACGCGGACGAGCTGGTGCGCCGGGTGCGGGTGCGCGAGGAGGCGGGGGAGCGGCGCAAGGAGGCCATCGCCGCTGTTGCCGCGGAGGCGGGCCTTCCCAAACGGGAGGTGTTCGATGCCGTCGTGGCGGCAAAGAATGCGGCTCGACCGGCGTCGGGTGAGGGTAAAGGACTATCGTGAATAGGCAAAGCGCAGACCGTGTCCTGCCCCCTTCCGTATGGAAGGACCAAAGACTCGACAGGCGCTGATGCGCTCCCGCCGAAAAAGGCGTCCACTGGTTCGGTGGAGAGGAGCAGCCGGCATGAGTGAGACCACAGGCACCGCCAAGGTTCATGAGGCATATTCCTTCGCCTGCATGCGCTGCGGGCACGGGTGGGAGCAGTCCTACGAGATCGAACATCACGTCGACACGTCGGGTCAGGAATTCTTCGTCTACAAGACGGACGGTCGGCGTGTTCCGTCACCGCTGTCCAGTCCGGCATGCCTCAACTGCGGCGGACACGTCGTGCGGATCATGCGGGCGGGGCGAGTCTCCTCGGTGCAGAACATGATGGCGCAACTGGCAGGGGCGACAACGCCCTCCGGGGCGCCCGTCGCAGAGGGTGGGCCGGTGCCGGGCGAACGGCAGCAGCCCGACCGGGAGACGGCCGCGTCTCCTGCGCCGCCGGCCGCGGCAGACGCCCCGGGGAGTGAAGGCGACGCGGACGAACCGCGCCACTGGCACCTGTCCGACCTGCTGCACCCCTTCCAGCACCGCAAGTAGGTCACCACGGTCGAACCCAGGGGCGCGGGCCTCGGCGCGGGACTCGTAGGATCGCGCCCATGAGTTCGAAACCGCCGCCGCTGCCCGAACCGCTGGGTGTCGAGGTCGCCGACTCGCACACCCATCTGGACATGCAGGACGGCACCGTCGAGGAGGCCCTCGCCAGGGCCGCCGCGGTCGGTGTGACCAGCGTCGTCCAGGTCGGCTGCGACATCAAGGGCTCCCGGTGGGCCGCGGAGACGGCCGCCGCGCACCGGGAGGTGCACGCCGCGGTGGCCCTCCATCCGAACGAGGCCCCGCGGATCGTGCTCGGGGATCCCGAGGGCTGGTCGCGGCAGGGTGCGAGGGACGCGGGCGGGGACGCCGCCCTCGACGACGCCCTCGCGGAGATCGACCGGCTGGCCGCCCTCGACGAGGTCAAGGCCGTCGGCGAGACCGGTCTCGACTACTTCCGTACGGGCCCCGAGGGGATGGCGGCGCAGGAACGCTCTTTCCGGGCCCATATCGAGATCGCGAAACGGCACGGCAAGGCGCTCGTCATTCATGACCGTGAGGCGCATGCGGACGTGCTGCGGATTCTCGCCGAGGAAGGCGCACCGGAGCGCACGGTCTTCCACTGCTATTCCGGTGACGCGGCGATGGCGCAGGTGTGCGCGGCCGCGGGCTACTTCATGTCCTTCGCGGGAAACGTGACCTTCAAGAACGCGCAGCAGCTGCGTGACGCCCTCGCGGTGGCGCCCGCCGAGCTGGTGCTCGTCGAGACGGACGCGCCCTTTCTCACGCCGGCGCCGTACCGCGGACGGCCCAATGCGCCGTACCTGATTCCGGTGACGCTACGCGCGATGGCGGAGGTCAGAGGGGTGGATGAGGACACCATGGCGGCGGCAATCGCAGCCAATACCGCACGCGCGTTCGATTACTGACCGGATCGGGGCGACCCCTCCCTTCTGCCACCCAGAGTGTTCGAGTCGCTTTGGAGAGTGACGAATGCTCCGCTACTGTCCGATGCCACTTGGCTGACCGGACCTTACGGAGCGTCGTGAGCGTGGGTAATTCGCAGGGCAGTCACCGCGCGGCGCGCGGCGGGCATCGCGCGTCCACGCGACCGGCGCCGACCGTTCCCGACTGGGGCGCCCCGTCCGCGGCGCCCCAGTCGGGGTGGCCGCCGGTCGCTCCCGCTTACGGGGCTGCCGGCGAGCCCACGGTGGCGGACGCCCGGCTCGCGCCTGCGTACGCCCCGACCCTGCCGTACGTGGACCTGGGCGCGGACGCCGGCCGGGCGGGGGCGCAGCACCAACGGCAGGCCGTGGCCCAGGCGCCCACCGTGCCGTACGTGGACCTGCGCGCCACCGGCCTGAGCCGGCCGCCGCTGCCCAGGCAGGCTCCCGGCGCAGACACGGCCGCGGACACCCGCGCGGGCGCGGGCGGGCGGGGGCAGCGGCGGCGGGCCGCTCGGCGGCGGAAGGCCGCCGAGCGACCCGAGACGCTGCGGCGACTCGTGCCGCAGGCCCTCGTCGTCGCGTTCCTCGCCGGCGGGACGTCCGCCTTCGTCGCCTCCGACAAGGCGGTGCGCCTCACCGTCGACGGCGTACCGAGGACGATGCACACCTTCGCCGACGACGTACGCGAACTCCTCGACGACGAAGGGCTCGACATCGGTGCGCGCGATGTCGTCGCCCCCGGCCCGGACGCGGCCGTCGACAGCGGTGACGAGATCGTCGTCCGCCACGGCAGGCCGCTGACGCTCACCCTCGACGGCTGCCGCGACCGCGTCTGGACGACGGCCCGCACCGTCGAGGAAGCCCTGCGGGGCCTCGGGGTCCGTGCCGAGGGCGCGTATCTGTCCGTTCCGCGCTCCACCCCGATCCCCCGCACCGGGCTGGTCCTGGACGTGTGGACGGAGCGGGCCGTGACCTTCATGGCCGACGGCCGCGAGCGCACCCTCCGCACCAACGCCGCCACGGTGCACGAGGCGCTCGGCGAGGCGGGGATCGTGCTGCGCGGCGACGACACCACCTCCGTGCCGCCCACCGGCATTCCGCGCGACGGCCAGACCATCACCGTCATGCGGATCAGCCGCGGCAGGGAAGTGCGCGAGGAGCCGATCGACTTCTCCGTGGAGAAGACCAGGGACGCGACGCTCTTCGCGGGCACCGAGGTGGTCGTACGGCAGGGAGCCCCCGGTGTGCGCCGGGTCGTCTACGCGCAGCGAACGGTCAACGGCGTCCGCCAGAAGCCGCGGTGGATCTCCGAGGAAGTGCTGCGCGAGCCCGTCACCGAGCGGGTGCGGGTGGGCACCCGGCAACCGCCGTCCTCGGTGCGCGGCGCCGACGGCCTCGACTGGGCCGCCCTCGCCCACTGCGAGTCCGGCGGGCGGCCCGGCGCCGTCGACCCATCGGGGAACTACGGCGGGCTCTACCAGTTCGACACCGGCACCTGGCGTGCGCTCGGCGGCACCGGACGCCCGCAGGACGCCCCCGCCGAGGAACAGACGTACCGGGCGAAGAAGCTCTATGTGCAGCGGGGGGCGAGTCCGTGGCCGCACTGCGGCCGTAGGCTGTATCGGTGAGCACCACTGATCCCGACGCACTCCTCGGCCCCGCCGACATCCGCGAGCTGGCCGCCGCGCTGGGCGTACGGCCCACCAAGCAGCGCGGCCAGAACTTCGTCATCGACGCCAACACGGTCCGCAGGATCGTCCGCACCGCAGAGGTGAAGCCGGACGACGTCGTCGTCGAGATCGGCCCCGGCCTCGGGTCGCTGACCCTCGGACTGCTCGAGGCGGCGGACGGTGTCGTCGCCGTCGAGATCGACGACGTGCTCGCCGCGGCCCTGCCCGCGACGGTCGCGGCCCGGCTGCCCGAGCGGGCCGCACGCTTCTCCCTGGTGCACTCCGACGCGATGCATGTGCAGGAACTGCCCGGACCGCCGCCGACCGCGCTCGTGGCGAACCTGCCGTACAACGTCGCCGTGCCCGTGCTGCTGCACATGCTCGACCGCTTCCCCACCATCGAGCGGACCCTCGTCATGGTCCAGGCCGAGGTCGCCGACCGGCTGGCGGCGAAGCCCGGCAACAAGGTGTACGGCGTCCCGTCCGTGAAGGCCAACTGGTACACCGAGGTCAAGCGGGCCGGCGCTATCGGCCGCAACGTCTTCTGGCCCGCGCCGAACGTGGACTCGGGGCTCGTGTCCCTGGTCCGGCGGGCGGAGCCGGTCGCGACGACGGCCTCCAAGGCGGAGGTCTTCGCGGTCGTCGACGCGGCCTTCGCACAGCGGCGCAAGACCCTGCGCGCGGCGCTCGCCGGATGGGCCGGGTCGCCGGCCGCGGCGGAGGAGGCGCTGGTCGCCGCAGGTGTGTCGCCGCAGGCGCGGGGCGAGTCGCTGACGGTGGAGGAGTTCGCACGGATCGCGGAGGCGAAGAAGTGAGTGCTGGGGAGGGCCGGGAGGTCGCGCGCGAGAGCGTGACCGTACGGGTGCCGGCGAAGGTGAATGTGCAGCTGGCGGTCGGCGGGGCGCGCCCCGACGGCTTCCACGACCTCGCCAACGTCTTCCTCGCGGTGGGGCTGTACGACGAGGTGACGGTGCGCCCCGCGCCGTCGCTGACGATCACCTGCTCCGGGCCGGACGCCGGACAGGTTCCCCTGGACCGTACGAACCTGGCCGCGCGAGCCGCCGAGCTGCTGGCGGCACGGCACGGCATCTCGCCCGACGTGCACATCCACATCGCCAAGGACATCCCGGTCGCCGGCGGCATGGCGGGCGGCAGCGCGGACGGCGCGGGCGCGCTGCTGGCGTGCGACACGCTGTGGGGCCTTCGCTCCCCGCGGGCCGAACTGCTCTCCCTCTGCGCCGAGTTGGGCAGCGATGTGCCGTTCAGTCTGGTGGGCGGGGCGGCGCTGGGCACGGGACGCGGCGAGCAACTGGACGAGTTGGCGGTCGGCGGGAGCTTCCACTGGGTGTTCGCGGTGGCGGACGGCGGGCTCTCGACCCCCGCGGTGTACGGGGAGTTCGACCGGTTGAACGAGGGCGTGCGCGTCCCGGAACCGGTGGCCTCCGCCCCGCTGCTGGAAGCGCTGCGCACGGGTGACGTCCTGGCGCTGGCCGACGCGCTGTCGAACGACCTCCAGCCTGCGGCCCTGTCCCTGCGCCCCTCGCTCGCGGACACGCTGTCCGTGGGTGTCGCGGCCGGGGCGCTCGCCTCCCTCGTCTCGGGCTCGGGCCCGACGACGGCGTTCCTGACGAAGGACGAGGAGTCGGCGCGGGCGGTCTCGGCGGCGCTGACCGCCTCGGGCACGTGCCGCACGGCGCGGGTCGCGCCGGCGCCGGCGGCGGGCGCGACGGTGGTTGCCGACTGAGCACGGCCGCCGGCGGTGGGTCGCGGGGCTGAGCACGGCCGCCGCGTACTCACCGCAGAGTTGAGTACGAACGCTCTCCCGCCCGGCCCGGTCGCGCGGGAGCGTACCCGCATGGGAACAAGCGCTCGTGAGCTCGCCGACCTCACACCCGATACCCGGGACCGGTACATCGATCTGTTGCGGGTCGTCTCGCTCGGGACCGTCGTCGCCGGGCACTGGCTGATGGCCGCCGTCACCGACGACGGCGTCGGGAACCTGCTCGCCGTCGTGCCCGAGCTGCAACTGCTCACCTGGGCGCTGCAGATCATGCCCGTGTTCTTCTTCGTCGGCGGGTTCTCGCACGCCCTCTCGTACCGTTCGCTGCGACGCAGGCACCCGGACCGGTCCGTGTACTCCGTGTTCCTGCGCGGCCGGCTGCAGCGGCTGCTGCGGCCCACCATCGCCTTCGTACTCGTATGGGGCGCGGCCGCGCTCGTGGTGCAGCTGCTCGGCGGGGGCGGCGGGATGACCGGCGTCGCCTTGCGGCTCGTCGCCCAGCCCCTGTGGTTCATCGGGATCTATCTCGCCATGGTCGCGTTCACGCCGCCGCTGCTGAAGCTGCACGAGCGCTACGGCTGGGCCGCCTTCGGCGCGCTTGCCGGCGCGGCCGTCGCGGTGGACGTGCTGCGCTTCGCCGTCGGCGTTCCCTTTGTGGAGTTCCTGAACTTCGCCTTCGTCTGGCTCGCCGTCCACCAGCTCGGTTTCCTGCGCGCCGACGGACGCATCCGGATGCCCGCCGTCCTCGCGGCCGCCGGTCTCGCCGCCGCCGCCGCGCTCGTCGCCCTCGGGCCGTATCCGCTGTCCATGGTCGGCATGCCCGGCCAGAAGGTCTCGAACATGGCCCCGCCGACCCTCGCCCTGCTGTGCCACGGGCTGTGGCTGGTCGGCGCCGTGGAGCTGCTCAAGGGGCGGGGCGCGGACCTGGTGAGTCGTCCGCGCGTCTGGCGGGGAGTCGTGGCCGCCAACGGGATCGCCATGACCGCGTTCCTGTGGCATCTGACGGCCATGCTCGGGGTCTACGGGGCCATGACCGCGACCGGTGCCGCCCTGCCGGAGCCCGCGACAGGCATCTGGTGGGCACAGACGCCGCTGCGTGTCGTCGCCGCGGCGGGGCTCACCGCACTGCTCGTCGCCGTCTTCCGCAGGTTCGAGCGGCCGGCGCTCCCCGCGGCCGCGCCCGTGCCGGGCACCGGGCCGATCGCCGCCGCCGGGATCACACTCTGCCTGTCCGGCATCCTCGGCCTGTCCATGGTCGGCTTTGGCGGGCTGCTCGAAGGCAGGACGGCGACGCTGATCGCCGTGCAGGTCAGCGCCCCCGCCGCGGTGGCCATGGCACTGGGCGGCTGGCTGCTGGTGGAACGGGCGGGCCGGGGCAGTCGTACCTGACAAGTAGGCTGGGAGGTCGATCGTTCCCCCTGTCAGGAGAGTAATGGCCGTCAACCTGGTCAATGTCGAGGCAGCCAGCAAGGTGTACGGAACACGCGCCCTGCTCGACGGCGTCTCCCTCGGCGTCTCCGAGGGGGACCGCGTCGGTGTCGTCGGGCGCAACGGCGACGGCAAGACCACCCTCATCCGGATGCTCGCCAAGCTGGAGGAGCCCGACACCGGGCGGGTCACCCAGAGCGGCGGGCTGCGGCTCGGTGTGCTCACGCAGCACGACTCCCTCGACCCCGAGGCGACCATCCGGCACGAGGTCATCGGGGACCTCGCGGACCACGAGTGGGCGGGCAACGCCAAGATCCGGGACGTGCTGACCGGGCTCTTCGACGGCCTCGACCTGTCCGGGTTCCCGCAGGGGCTCGACACCGTCATCGGGCCGCTGTCCGGTGGTGAGCGCCGCCGTATCGCACTCGCCAAGCTGCTGATCGCCGACCAGGACCTGCTCGTCCTCGACGAGCCCACCAACCACCTCGACGTCGAGGGCATCGCCTGGCTGGCGAAGCATCTTCAGGCCCGCCGCTCCGCACTCGTCTGCGTCACCCACGACCGCTGGTTCCTCGACCAGGTCTGCACTCGCATGTGGGACGTGCAGCGCGGAGCGGTGTACGAGTACGAGGGCGGCTACTCCGACTACGTGTTCGCCCGGGCCGAGCGTGAGCGGATCGCGGCCACCGAGGAGAGCAAGCGGCAGAACCTGATGCGCAAGGAGCTGGCCTGGCTGCGGCGCGGCGCCCCCGCCCGTACGTCCAAGCCCCGCTACCGCATCGAGGCGGCGAACGAGCTGATCGCCGACGTGCCGCCGCCGCGTGACACGTCCGAGCTGATGAAGTTCGCCTCCGCCCGCCTCGGCAAGACCGTCTTCGACCTCGAGGACGTGACGGTCCAGGCCGGACCCAAGGTGCTGCTGAAGCACCTGACCTGGCAGCTCGGCCCCGGCGACCGGGTCGGCCTGGTCGGCGTCAACGGCGCCGGCAAGACCTCGCTGCTGCGCACCCTCGCCACGGCCGCCGTCTCCCAGGGCGACGAGCAGCCCGTGGCGGGCCGGGTCGTCGTCGGCAGGACCGTACGGCTCGCGTACCTCTCGCAGGACGTCACCGAACTGCCGCCGACGCTGCGCGTGCTGGAGGCCGTCCAGCAGATCCGCGACCGGGTCGACCTCGGCAAGGGCCGGGAGATGACCGCGGGCCAGCTGTGCGAGCAGTTCGGCTTCGGCAAGGAGAAGCAGTGGACGCCCGTCGGCGACCTGTCCGGTGGTGAGCGGCGCCGGCTTCAGCTGCTGCGCCTGCTGATGGACGAGCCGAACGTCCTGTTCCTCGACGAGCCCACCAACGACCTCGACATCGAGACGCTGACCCAGCTGGAGGACCTCCTCGACGGCTGGCCCGGCACCATGGTGGTCATCTCCCACGACCGGTTCTTCCTCGAGCGGACCACGGACCGTACGTTCGCGCTGCTCGGCGACGGCACGCTGCGGATGCTGCCGCGCGGCATCGACGAGTACCTGGAGCGCCGGGCGCGGATGGTCGAGGCCGCCGCCCCGACGCCGCCGCCCGCACAGACCGCCGCGGTCAAGGAGAAGTCGGCGGCCGACGTCCGGGCGGCGAAGAAGGAGTTGCAGCGGATCGAGCGGCAGCTCGACAAGCTCTCCGACAAGGAGAGCAAGCTGCACGCCCAAATCGCCGACAACGCCACCGACTTCGCGAAGGTGGCCGAACTGGACGCGAAGCTGCGGGAACTCGCCACAGAGCGCGAGGAGTTGGAAATGCGCTGGCTCGAGCTGGCGGAAGACGCCTGAGCGGCTGCGGGAGCGGGTGCGGCAACAGGCGCGTAGAGAAGCCGTGCAGACCGAGTAACAACCCCATCACGGGCCGGTCCTCCCTTGGGAACAGGGGTGGACCGAGCCCGCTCCTCGTTCGTCGCGGGTGATACAAAGAAGGCCCGCTCGACTGACGTAGAACAACGGAATCCTTGTCCGATTCACTCCACTCCGGGGCAACTTGCCGGCCGGAACCGGAGCGGGGGAGTACGGCCGGGCAGCAGACCGTACGAAAAAGGGGGAGGCGCTGATGACTCAGCCGCCCAGCCAGCAACCGCCGCAGTCGGGCTTCGGGGCCCCGCAGGACCCTCAGCAGGGCGCTCCTCAGCAGCCTCAGCCACCCGCGCAGCCGCCGCAGATGCCGCCCGCACCGCCGCAGGGGCCACCGCCCACCGCGCCTCCCGGTTACGGCTACCCGCAGCAGCCGCCCGCGCCGCAGCCCGGCTACGGCTACCCGCAGCAGCAGCAGCAGCCGCCCGGCCAGCCCGGGCCGTACAACCAGCCGCCCGGGCCGTACAACCAGCCCGGCCCCTACGGGGGTTACCCGACGCAGCCGCAGTACCCGGGTGCGCCGGCTCCCGGCACCGGCGGTGGCTCGGGGAACTTCTTCAAGGGCAAGCCCGGCATCGTCGTCGCCGCGGCCGCCGCCGCGCTGCTCGTCATCGGCGGCGGCACCTGGTTCGCCCTGAGCGGCGACGACAAGGAAGACAAGCCGAACGTCAGCAAGTCCAGCGACGACCCGAAGCCGACCGGCTCCGCGACCGTCGACCAGGGCGACGGCAGCGGCAACGGCCGTGAGGCCAACGACGACCTCAACGCCGGGCGCAAGGACGGCGAGGCCAAGGTTCTCTTCCTGACGAAGAACGATGTCGACCTGCCGCGCAACGGCGCCGAAGCGTTCGGGCCGTGGGTGGCCGGCGACACCATCGCCAAGGCCATGTACCGCGAGGTCGCCGGTTACTCGGTGACCGACGGCAAGAAGAAGTGGAGCGTGCCGCTGCCCGCGGAGGTGTGCTCCGCTCCGGCGCAGATCTCCGCCGACGGCAAGATCGTCGTCGGTGTCAAGGACGGCCTCACCGACAGGGCCAAGTGCAACGACCTTCAGATGATCGATCTGAAGACCGGCAAGGCCGGCTGGAAGAAGCCGATCCCGAAGGCGTCCGGCGCGTTCAGCTCGCTCTCCGACTTCACGCTCGCCATCAGCGGCGACACGCTCGCGGTCGGCGGCACCGGCAACTCGTACGGCTTCTCGATGACCGACGGGAAGCAGCTCTTCGGCAAGCCGAGCAGCGGCTGCAAGCCGTTCGCCTTCGCCGGCGGTCCCAGGCTGCTCGCCGGTGCGAGCTGCCCGACGGACGACTACGACAAGCCCAAGCACCAGCTCCAGGAGATCGACCCGACCAGTGGCAAGCCCAAGTGGACGTACAACACGCCCGAGGGCTGGGAGATCGACAAGGTCTACTCCGCCAGCCCACTGGTCATCTCCGTCACCCAGCGTGAGCCGGAGAAGAAGTGGTCGATCCTCGCTCTCACGGACAACGGCAAACTGCGCTCGCAGATCTCGGGCGGCAAGAACGACAAGTTCCAGCCGCGCTGCGGCGGCGGGTTCGTGATCTTCGGCCAGAACCTCGAGGGCTGCACCGGCGTCGCCGCCGACGCGAAGCACTTCTACATCGCCACGGAGACCGAGTACGGCAAGGCCAACGAGCTCGTCGCCTTCAGTCTCGACTCCGGCAAGGAGGCCTGGCGTGCGCCTGGCGGCGGGGAGCGCAAGATGACGCCGCTGCGGATGGAGGGCGGCAACGTCCTCGTCTACATGCAGCCGTCGTTCGACACGGGCGGCGGCGTCGCCACCGTGGCGCCGACCGGCGGCGCGCCGAAGATGCTGCTCCAGCACCCGGCCTCGACCGCGGAGATCGAGAGCTCCTTCTTCCGTCCGAAGATGGTGTACGCGGACGGCCGTTTCTTCATCGCCAGCGGTCGCGTGAGCGCGCCCAACGACAAGGCGGAGCAGGAGACGAAGACCATGATGGGCTTCGGCCAGTGACCGTCTTCGAAGCCGTAGGACCCCACTTCCGTTCCCCAGAGGTAAGCACGCCATGACGCAGCCGCCGCCACCGCCCAACCAGCCGCCCGGTCCGCCCCCGAACCAGCCTCCGAACCAGCAGCCTTCGGGCGGCGGATTCGGGCTGTCCAAGGACCAGCCTCCGGCGCAGCCGCCCGCCCAGCCGCCTGCCGCGCCGCCGGCACAGCCGCCGGCCGGCGGGTACGGCACGCCGCCCGCGCCGCCGCAGGGTGCCCCGTACGGCTATCCGCAGACGCCGCCCGCCGAACCGGGCTACGGCCACCCGCAGACGCCGCCGCCCACTGGGCCCGGCTACGGCTACCCGCAGCAGGGCGCGCCCGGCCAGCCTCCCCAGGGCTACCCGCAGCAGGGCGCGCCGGGCCAGCAGCCCTACAGCGCGCCGACACAGCCGATGCAGGCGCAGCCGCCCGCCGCGTCCGGCGGCAGCGGCGGACTGCTGAACAAGACGCAGCTGCAGATCGTCATCGCCGCGTGTGTCGCCATCGCGCTGATCATCGGCGGCGGCTTCTGGTACTCCTCCACCAAGGACGGCGGCAAGAGCGACCAGGCCCAGGGCAGTTCGGACGGCACGGGCGGGGACAAGGAGGGCGGCAAGGGGGACTCGGCCAAGGCCGCGCCCGACGGTCCGGGCAAGGAGAAGGCCCCGGCCGACACCGCCTCCCGGGTCGCCTTCCAGCTGCCGCTGCCCGCACGCTTCGACGTGACCGGCGTGCCGGGCTCCTGGGTCACGGACAAGGCCTTCGTCAAGACCAGCGTCAACTCGATCGTCGCCCACGACGTGGCGAAGGGCTCCGTCCTGTGGACCCTGCCGCTGCCGGGTCAGGTCTGTGCCGCCTCGCGTCACATGACCGACGACAACAGGACGGCGATCGTCTTCGAGGCCAAGAAGCGGGCCAAGGGCGACAAGGGCTACCCGCCGTGCTCCGAGGTCGGCGTCGTCGACCTCACCGTCGGCAAGCTGCTGTGGAGCAAGTCCGTCACCGGCGACTCCACCGGTGACGAGAAGTCCCGCTTCGACCAGGTCACCCTCAGCGGCAACACCGTGGCCGCCGGATACCTCGGCGGCAGCGCGGCCTTCGACCTGACCAGCGGCGCCGTCCGCTGGAAGCCCACCGTCGACGCCAACGAGTGCCGCGACATCGGCTACGGCGGCGGCGAGGCGCTGGTCGCGGTGCGCCGGTGCGGTTCGTACGACAACCCGTCGGTGACCATTCAGCCGCTCGACCCGGAGAAGGGCACTCCGCTCTCCACGTTCAAGATGCCGGACGGTGTCGAGGACGCGCGGATCGTTTCCTCGAACCCGCTGGTCGTCGCCGCCGACGTCGGTGACTCGGGCATGTTCGGTATCTCGGACTTCTTCTCCATCGACGCCAAGACCGGCAAGCTGCTCGCCAAGATCGCCATCCCCGGCGACAAGTACCTTGCGAGGTGTTCCCCCAGCGACGGTGTCGAGGGCTGCCAGTTCGTGGTCGTCGGCAACGGCAAGCTCTACCTGCCGACGGAGGAGCACGAGGGCACCGGCGAGTCGTACTCGCGGACCAACGAGATCGTCGCCTTCGACCTCGCGACCGGGAAGGCCGTCAGCGGGCGGGCCGACGCGGGCAACGGCTACCACTCGCTGCCGCTGCGCATGGACGGCGGCAACGTCATCGCCTACAAGTGGCCTCCGTACGACAAGGGCGGCCAGGTCGTCAGCATCAACGGCGCCACCTTCGAGGAGACCGTCCTGCTGGAGAACCCCGCGGACAAGACCGTGCGGGACGCCGAGACGAGCTTCGTGGAGACCGGCTCCGAGTACCACTTCGTGGGCGGCCGCCTGTTCATCGCGGACGACACCCTGAGCGAGCCCCGCCCCGACAGCGAGAGCTCGACGAAGTACATGGCCATCTCCTTCGGCCCGAAGGGCTGACCGGCCGCCGTACCGCAGCACACACAACCGCGGCCCGGTCCATCACCACAGGCGATGGACCGGGCCGCGGTTGTGTGCACGGTCCGCGTCAGGTCCGGGGCGCGCAAGTGGCCTTATTGCCGAGGAATTCGGCATTACGGGCGGCTTCTGCCCGGTTAGGGGCGCGCGATGTCGAACAAGCGTGTAGCTTTCCGGGACCAACGGGGTAGCGGGAGGGCCGGGGGGCCGACTCCAGCGCGGGAGGGGTTGCCCTATGGGCGTACGGCTCATGGTCGTCGACGACCACAGACTGCTGGCCGAGGCGCTGGCCTCTGCGCTGAAGCTGCGCGGCCACCGGGTGCTCGCGGCTGCCGCGCCCGCCGCCGGTGCCGCAGAGCTGGTGATCGCCCGGTCTCCCGAGGTGTGCCTGCTGGGTACGGCAGCCCCGGCGGAGCCCGGCGCGTTCGACCCGATCGTGCGGATCAAGCGGGAGCGGCCCCAGGTGGCGGTGGTGGTGCTCGGGCCCGTTCCCAGTCCCCGGGGGATCGCGGCGGCCTTCGCCGCCGGCGCGTCCGGCTATGTGCGCCACGACGAACGCATCGAGGGTGTGGAGCGCGCGCTGGTGAAGGCGCGGGCGGGCGAGGCGGTCGTGGCGCCGCAACTGCTGCAGGGCGCGTTCGCCGAGCTGCTCAACCCGGCCTCGCAGCCCGACGACGAGGGCCAGCGGCTGCTCCATCTGCTGACCCCGCGCGAGGTCGAGGTGCTGGTGCGGGTCGCGGAGGGCGAGGACACCCGGCTGATCGCGGTCGGCATGGGCATCGCGCCGAGCACGGCCCGTACGCATGTGCAGCGCGTGCTGATGAAACTGGGCGTGGGCTCCCGGTTGGAGGCGGCGGCGCTGGCCGCCCGGACCGGGCTGCTGGACCGGGCGGCGACCGTGTCGCCGCCCGGCACGGGGTAGCGCGCCGAGGCCGGCGGCCGAGTTCGTGGGTGCCGGGGGCGATGTGCAGGCAGCCGTTCTCCACGGTGGCGTCGGTGAGGGCGAGCCAGGCCGACACCGACGCTGCGGGCTCAACGAGTCACCCCGACAGGTCGCAACACCGGGTTGCGGCACTAACCTGCGGTGGTGACCGGAACCGAGCTGGATGAGTTGATCGTTGCTGACGGCGCGGCGCTGCGCGCGTGGCTGCTGGACAACCACTCCGCCTCTCCTGGCGTGTGGCTCGCCCTGACCAGGAAGGGCGGCTCCGTTACCACGCTGACCTGGCAGCAGGCGGTCGACGAGGCACTGTGCTTCGGCTGGATCGACGGGCAGGCCCGCAAGCGCGACGAGGGGAGTTCCTGGAGGCGGTTCACCCCGCGCCGGCCCCGCAGCGTCTGGTCCCAGCGCAACGTCGCCAACGTGGCCCGGTTGGAGGCGGCCGGCCTGATGCTGCCCGCCGGCCGCGCCGCGGTGGACGCCGCGAAGGCCGACGGGCGGTGGACGGCCGCCTATGCGCCGTCATCGGAAGCGGAGGTGCCGGCAGACCTGCGAGCCGCGATCGCCGCCGACCCAGCGGCGCAGGCGATGTTCGAGGTGCTCACCAAGACCAACCGCTTCGCCCTCATCAGCCGGGTCAATGCCGTCAAGCGGGCCGAGACGCGCACCCGGAAGATCGCCGAGTGCGTGGCGATGCTGGTCCGGCACGAGACGGTCCACCCGCAGCGAGCCAAGCCGGCGGACCCGCCGATGTCGTGACCGGGCGTCTGCCGGAACGGACAAACCCATGCTGTTGAGCGGAACTGTTCTCGAAGCTCTGTCTCGTCCGCTTCAAGAAGCGTGAAGGTCTTCGCTGGTGCGCGGTCAGCCGTATCGTTCGACGAGCGCGTTGCCGATCGAGGCCAGGTGGTCTCGGACACCCGGAGGGCCGGTCACCTCGACCCATTCGACCAGCCCGGCGAGCTCGCCGGCGAGCATGTACTGGCTGTGGCCGCGGATCACGACCTCGATGCGGCCGTCGGTCGTGGAACCTCCCACGTCGAGCCGGCCGCCGAGCGCCATCCGGAGTATGCCTATCCCGTGGGGTGTGCATACCGCCTGGATCTCCAGCGGCGTTCGTTTGCGGTCGACCTCGTCGGCGATCTCGCACCAGCTCTCGGCAAGGTCGAAGTCCTCGGGTCGGTGCACGGGATCGTCGGTCGGGTCGGCGGACGACACGCGGTCGATCCGGAAGGCCCGTCGGCCGGTCTCGGTGTTGGAGACGAGGTACCACGCCGGACCTTTGGCGACGATGCCCAGCGGGTGGACGGTTCTCCGGGTGTCGACGCCTTTGCTGTCGACGTAGCCGAGCCGCACCTGAACGCCGCGGATCACCGCGTCCTGGAGTTCGTCGAGGAAGCGAGGCGGCTGGTGCTCGACCCGGCTCGCCCCCCATCGTTGCGGGTCTATGACCAGCGACGACGCTGCTGCCTCGGCCTGCACCCGGAAGGGCTCCGGCAGAGCATGGACGAGCTTGCGCAGAGCTGCTTTCACGGCCGGCGTCGCAGCCGAGGCCGGGCCGACAGCCAGGAACAGGGCGCGGGCCTCACTGGCGGTCAACCCGGACAGGTCGGTACGGGCGCCGCCCACGAGCCGCCAGCCGCCGCCTCGGCCCTGCACGGAGTACACGGGCACCCCGGCCATGGCCAGGGCGTCGAGGTCGCGGCGGGCGGTGCGCTCGGAGACCTCCAGCTCTCGGGAGACCTCTGCTGCTGTCACCTGCTCGCGCCGTTGCAGCATGAGGAGGATGGCCACCAGCCGGTCGGTTCGCACGCCGACAAAACTCTCACATAAACCGGTCATGGGGTGACCGGTTTCGGGCAGCAGGATGGCGACATGACCTCACCGAGGAGGTCGACCGCTAGCGAACGCCCCCAGAGAGGAAATGCAAATGTTCAATCCAGCCGATTTTCCCAAGCCCACCCTCATTCCGGTCAACGGTGTGGAACTCGAAGTCTTCGAAGCAGGCCGAGAGAACGCGGGAAAGCCCATCGTGCTCTGCCACGGCTGGCCGGAGCACGCCTTCTCCTGGCGTCACCAGATGCCCGCCCTCGCCGCAGCCGGCTACCACGTCATCGCACCGAACCAGCGAGGTTACGGCAATTCGTCCCGCCCGGTCGAAGTGACGGACTATGACATCGAGCACCTGTCGGGTGACCTCGTCGCGCTCGTCGACCACTACGGATACGAAGACGCCACCTTCGTCGGCCATGACTGGGGAGCGTTCGTCGTCTGGGGACTGACCCTGTTGCATCCGAACCGTGTAAACAAGGTGATCAACCTGAGCCTGCCTTACCAGGAGCGCGGAGAGAAGCCCTGGATCGAGTTCATGGAGGATATGCTTGGTGGCGACTTCTATTTCGTCCACTTCAATCGGCAGCCAGGCGTCGCGGACGCCGTGTTCGAAGACAACACCTTCCAGTTCCTTCGCAACCTGTACCGGAAGAACGAGCCCCCCAGGGAGCCTCAGCCGGGTATGGCGCTGATCGATCTCGCCAGAGCGGAAACGCCACTCGGTGATCCCGTAATGAGCGACAGTGAACTGGCTGTTCTCGTCTCCGCTTTCGAATCATCAGGGTTCACGGCCAGTGTGAATTGGTACAGAAACTTGGACCGCAACTGGTGCCTGTTGGCGGACGTGGACCCGATCATCCAACAGCCCACCCTCATGATCTACGGCGACCGCGATGTGGTCGCGAGGTCTGAAAGACTGACAGAATTCGTGCCGAATGTGGAAGTAGTCAGTCTGGATTGCGGTCATTGGATCCAGCAGGAGAAGCCGGAAGAAACGAACCAGGCCATTCTCAAGTGGCTGGACCAGCGGGATGCCGTCTAGTGTCTCGTGATCCTGCTTCGTGGAACCTGAGGCTGGTTGGCTCGTTGACCCCGGTCTCCTGTCTCTGACCCACGGTGCAAGGTAGAGCCACGTCCGCTAATACGTCCCCGTCTCCCCTCGCGCGAGCTCATTGACGGACCCTGTTGGCTCGTGATTTGTTATGTTTGGTTATGTTGGTTGGGTGCAGGGAGCTGCGCGTGAAGAAGACATCGACCCGGCTGGCCGACGGTCGTGAGCTGCTCTACTACGACGCGCGCGACGACGCCGTACGCGACGCCGTCGACCACCGGCCCCTCGATGCCGTCTCCACCACCTCGGAGATCCGCCGCGACCCGCTGCTCGGCGACTCGGTCGTCATCGCCTCGCACCGCCAGGGCCGCACCCACCACCCGCCCGCCGACGAGTGCCCGCTCTGTCCCTCGCGCGCCAGCCGGCATGGGGATACCTCGCGTGCCGGAGGTCACGGGGGAGAGATCCCGGCCGCCGACTACGACGTCGTCGTCTTCGAGAACCGCTTCCCCTCCCTCGCCGGTGACTCCGGGCGCTGCGAGGTCGTCTGCTTCACCTCCGACCACGACGCCTCCTTCGCCGACCTCACCGAGGAGCAGGCCGGCCTGGTCCTCGAGGCATGGGCGGACCGCACTGCGGAACTCGCCGAGCTGCCCGGGGTCGAGCAGGTCTTCTGCTTCGAGAACCGGGGCGCGGAGATCGGTGTCACGCTCGGACACCCGCACGGCCAGATCTACGGCTACCCGTTCGTGACGCCGCGCACCGAGCTGAAGCTCCGCTCGCTCGCCGCCCACCGCGTCGCGAGCGGCCGGAACCTCTTCGACGACGTCGTGGAGCGCGAACGAGCCGAGGGCCTACGGGTGGTGCTGGAGGGCGATCACTGGATCGCCTTCGTGCCGTACGCGGCGCGCTGGCCGTACGAGGTGCACCTCCACCCCAAGCGGCGCGTGCCGGACCTGCGGGCGCTCGACGAGGAGGCACGCAATGAGTTCCCACAGATTTATCTGGAACTGTTGAGGCGCTTCGACCGGATCTTCGGCGACGGCGAACCGCCCACGCCCTACATCGCCGCCTGGCACCAGGCGCCGTTCAGGGCCGAGGGCAGGGACGACTTCGCCCTGCATCTCGAGCTTTTCACCATCCGCCGCACTTCCGGCAAGCTGAAGTTCCTCGCGGGTTCCGAATCCGGTATGAGCGTGTTCATCAACGATGTGCCGCCGGAGGCCGCGGCGATGCGACTGCGAGAGGTAGCGAGCCAGTGAGTAAGAAGTACCTGGTCACAGGTGGTGCGGGATATGTCGGCAGCGTCGTGGCCCAGCACCTGTTGGAGGCCGGTCACCGGGTGACCGTGCTCGACGACCTCTCCACCGGCTTCCGTGCGGGAGTGCCGTCGGGCGCCGAGTTCATCGAGGGGCGCATCCAGGACGCCGCCCGGTGGCTCGACGCCTCCTTCGACGGCGTGCTCCACTTCGCGGCCTTCTCCCAGGTCGGCGAATCGGTCGCGAAGCCGGAGAAGTACTGGGCGAACAACGTCGGCGGCACGATGGAGCTGCTCTCCGCCATGCGCGCCGCCGGTGTGCGCAGCCTCGTCTTCTCCTCCACGGCCGCCACCTACGGCGAGCCGGTCTCCACCCCCCTCACCGAGTCCGACCCGACCGCCCCCACCAGTCCCTACGGTGCCTCCAAGCTGGCCGTGGACCACATGATCACGGGTGAGGCGGCGGCCCACGGGCTCGCGGCGGTGTCCCTGCGCTACTTCAACGTGGCCGGCGCCTACGGCGAGTACGGCGAGCGCCACGACCCCGAGTCGCACCTCATCCCGCTGGTCCTCCAAGTGGCCCTCGGCAGGCGCGAGTCCATCTCCGTGTTCGGCGACGACTACCCCACGCCGGACGGCACCTGCGTCCGCGACTACATCCATGTCGCGGACCTGGCGGAAGCCCACCTCCTCGCCCTCGACGCCGCCACGGCGGGCGAGCACCTGATCTGCAACCTCGGCAACGGCAACGGCTTCTCCGTACGCGAGGTCATCGAGACCGTCCGCACGGTGACCGGCCACCCGGTGCCGGAGATCGTCGCCGAGCGCCGGGGCGGCGACCCCGCCGTCCTGGTCGCCTCCGCGGCAGCCGCCCAGGAGCGCCTGGGCTGGAAGCCGAGCCGCGCAGACCTGGCGGGCATCGTGTCGGACGCCTGGGCATTCGCCCGCAGGAGAGAGAACGCGTCGTGAGCCGTACGGGCGAGGGCGTGTGGGCAGCACCCGGCAGGGTGAATCTGATCGGCGAACACACCGACCACAACGACGGCTTCGTGATGCCCTTCGCGCTGCCGCACACCACGGTGGCGACCGTCTCCCGGCGCGACGACGGGGTGCTGCGGCTCACCTCCGCGGATGTCACGGGCGGCGCGGTCGAGCTGCGGGTCGACGACCTCGCGCCCGGCCGCCCCGGCGGCTGGACCGGCTATCCGGCAGGCGTCGTCTGGGCGCTCCGCGATGCCGGCCACGCGGTCGGCGGTGCCGACATCCACTACGAGTCGACCGTGCCCACCGGCGCGGGGCTCTCCTCGTCCGCCGCGATCGAGGTCGTCACCGCTCTCGCCCTGAACGACCTCTACGAACTGGGCCTGGAGCGCCGGCGCATGGCCCGCCTGTGCCGGCGCGCGGAGAACGTCTACGTGGGCGCCCCGACCGGGATCATGGACCAGACGGCCTCCGCCTGCTGCACCGAGGGCCACGCCCTGCATCTGGACACCCGGGACCTCTCCCAGCGTCAGATCCCCTTCGACCTGGCCGCCCACGGCCTCGAACTCCTCGTCGTGGACACCCGCGTCAAGCACACCCACAGCGACGGCGAGTACGGCAAGCGGCGCGCCGGCTGCGAGGCGGGCGCCGCGGCGCTCGGCGTGGACGCATTGCGGGACGTTTCCTACGACTTCCTGGAGGAGGCCCTCGGCCGCATCGACGACCGCGAGGTCCGCGGGCTGGTCCGGCACATCGTCTCCGAGAACCACCGGGTGGAGCGGGTCGTCGCCCACCTGGAGGCGGGCGAGGCCCGGGCGATCGGCCCCGTACTCACCGAGGGGCACGCCTCCCTGCGCGACGACTTCAAGATCTCGTGCCCGGAGCTGGACCTGGTCGTGGACACGGCGCTGGCGGGCGGTGCGGTCGGGGCACGGATGACAGGCGGAGGTTTCGGCGGCTCGGCGATCGTGCTGACGGAGACCTCGGCGACGCCGACGGTGACGAAGTCGGTCCTGGAGGCCTTCGAGGCGTCCTCGCTCGACCAGCCGCGCGTCTTCACGGCGACCCCGTCGGCGGGCGCGGAACGCCTGTCCTGAGCACGGCCCCACCCCGGAGCCAGGTGCTTTTCCTGTCGACTTCCGTCTCGATTCGGAACACGCGCCACACCCTGAACACCGAGGTCGATCAGTTCTGCAAATCGCCTTCCGCCGCCGCCCGGCGTCCGTACTCTGAAGCACAGCACCGGTGGGGGCCGGTGTCGATCAGGGGGCGAAACAGCCGGGTACGGCACCTGGGGCGGGGGTATCAGTCACAGCACGGCGGCGGCCGGGCGATGAGCTGCACCTCCGTCCCCCGGGCGCCGTACCCGTGCCGGTTCCTCCTCCGACACTGGGGGTGTCAGTGGTTCGTATCCGGGTCCTGGTGGTGGACGACCACCGCATCTTCGCCGAGTCGCTCGCCGCGGCCCTCGCCGCCGAGCCCGATGTCGAAGTGGCCGCTGCCGGCAGCGGTCCCGCCGCGCTGCGCTGTCTGGAGCGGGCCGCGGCCGAGGGCCGCAGATTCGACGTGATGCTCGTCGACGCGGATCTGGGTGTCGCCTCCGCCGTTCCCCCGCCCAGGGCCGTGACGGTCGCCCGTACCGTGCCGGAGGGCGGCGAAGAGGGCCCGGTCGACGGGATCTCCCTGGTGGCGGGCGTCCGTTCGCAGCAGCCTGCCGTGCGCTCCGTCGTGCTCGCCCAGAAGGACGACGTCCGCCGGGCGGCCCTGGCCCTGCAGGCGGGAGCCTCGGGCTGGGTCGCCAAGGACTGCTCGCTGCAGCGGCTGCTCGCGGTGATCCGCGGCGTGCTGCGCGACGAGACCCATCTGGCGCCGGCACTGCTCACCGGCGTGCTGCGGGAGATGACCGCGGCGCGGAAACACCGCACGGAGAGCGAGCGGCTGGTGGAGTCGCTGACCCCGCGCGAGCAGGAGGTACTGCGCTGCATGGTCGCCGGCCTGGGGCGTAAAGCCGTCGCCGAGCGCCTCTTTCTGTCCCCGCACACCGTCCGGACACATATGCAGAACGTGCTGGGCAAGCTGGGCGTCCACTCCACCCTCGCCGCGGTGGCGCTCGCCCGCCGGGCGGGTGTGGGACCGGCCGATCTGGACGGGTCAGCCGGGGACGTTGTCGAACGGGGCGGTCAACTGGCGTAGCAATCCGGCCAGTTCCGCGCGCTGGGCGCGGGGCAGCTGGGAGAGGATCGCGCGCTCCTGGGCGAGCAGTCCGGCCAGCGCCTGGTCGGCCCGGTCACGCCCTTCCGGGGTCAGCCGCACCAGTACCCCGCGCCGGTCGCTGGGGTCGGGCAGCCGCTCGACCAGGTTCTTCTTGGCGAGCCGGTCGATGCGGTTGGTCATCGTGCCCGAGGTGACGAGGGTCTGGGTGAGCAGCTGACCGGGGGAGAGCTGATACGGCGCGCCTGCGCGCCGCAGCGAGGTGAGCACGTCGAACTCCCACGGCTCGAGCTGATGCTCGGCGAAGGCGAGGCGGCGGGCGCGGTCGAGATGGCGGGCCAGCCTGGAGACGCGGCTGAGCACCTCGAGCGGTTCCACGTCGAGGTCCGGGCGCTCACGGCGCCATGCTGCGACCAGTCGATCGACCTCGTCCTCCATGTCGATCAGTGTAGAGGGTCTGTCGACATGAAGTCTCTTGACGTCAAGATATATTCTGCTTGACTATTGGGCATGGTCGGGCCGGAACCCTGTTCCGCTTTCGGCACTCCGTTCCTGGAGGGGGACTTGAACATGCATTCCGCACCCACGTGGGATCCACAGCAGTACCTGCGTCATGCCGGGCACCGCACTCGTCCCTTCCTGGACATGCTGGCCCGGATACCCACCCTGCCGTCGGGCAGGGCCCCTGCCCGTATCGCCGATCTCGGCTGCGGACCCGGCAATGTGACGGTGCTGCTCGCCGACCGCTGGCCCGACGCCCACATCACCGGTTTCGATCTCTCGCCCGAGATGCTCGCCCAGGCCGAGAAGGACCACGCCGGCACCACGGCGGGCGGCGGCCGGCTGGACTTCCGGCCCGCCGACGCGGCGCACTGGACCCCGGAGGAGCCGTACGACCTGATCGTCTCCAACGCCGCCCTGCAGTGGGTGCCGAACCACCCCGAGTCCTTCGCCCGCTGGATCGACGGCCTCACGCCCGGCGGAACGTTCGCCTTCCAGGTCCCCGGCAACTTCACCGCACCCAGTCACGCCATTCTCGGCGAGCTCTGTGACACCCCGCAGTGGCGGGCCCGCCTCGGCGACCACGGCCGGCGCTACGTCCACATCCTCGAGCCCGCCGACTACCTCACCCGGCTCGCCGACCTCGGCTGCGACGCCGACGCCTGGGAGACCACGTACTTCCAGCTGCTGGGCGGGGAGGACCCGGTGCTGGAGTGGGTCAAGGGCACCGCGCTGCGGCCCGTGCTCACGGAGCTCGCCGACGACCCGGACGCGCAGGCGGAGTTCCTGGGGCAGTACCGGGACCTGCTCCGCAAGGCGTACCCGCCCGGTCCCCACGGCACGGTGTTCCCGTTCCGCCGGATCTTCGCCGTCGCGCGCAAGCTGTGCTGAAGGGGCGCGCAAGCTGTGCTGAAGGGGAAGGGCGCCCCGCGCGTGGTTCTCACCGCGCGCGGGGCGCCCTACTTCACTCGCAACCGATCAGGTCGACCGCAACGGATCAGAACAGACCGTTGTAGGTGTTCCAGCCCGTGCCGATCTTGGCCTTGGTGTGGAACCCGCCCTTGCCGTTGGCGTCGTAGCGGTACAGCACACCGTCGCTGTTGCGGACGAGCAGGTCGCCGCGGCCGTCGCCGTTGAGGTCGCCCGGCGACACGAACTTGTTGTACTGGTTCCAGCCGCTGCCGATCAGTTTCTTCGCCTTGAAGGGCGCGGAGGAGACGCCGGTACCCGAGTACAGGTACAGCTTGCCGTCCTTGGCGCGGGCGACGATGTCGGAGCGGCCGTCGCCGTCGATGTCACCGGCACCGGTGAGGACGCTGAACTGCCCCCAGCCGCTGCCGACCTTCTGCCGGGTGGCGAACGCGGAGCCGTTGCCGTTGCCGCGGTACAGCCACAGCACACCGGCGCTGTCCCGGGCGATCAGGTCGCCCTTGCCGTCGCCGGACAGGTCGCCGGGGCCGACCAGGGTGTTGTAGATGCCCCAGCCGCTGCCGATGATGCTGTCGCCGACATTGTCGTTGTAGTTGTACAGCGTGCCCTGGAAGACCTCGAGGAGGTCGGCGAAGCCGTCGTCGTCGAAGGAGGAGGTCAGCGCCAGCTTGGCGCCGCCCCAGCCCTCGTTGATCCGCGAACGCGGGCTGAGCTTGCCGTTGTTCTGCACGCCGTAGCCGTACAGGACGCCGCTCTTGTCGACGCCGAGCACCTCGCTCTTGCCCCACGCCGGGATGTTGCCGGCGCCGTTGAACTGGGACACGTAGTTCCAGCCCGAACCGCCCTTGGCCTTCGGCTTGAAGGCGCCCGTGCCGGTGGACTCGTACAGGTACAGGTCGCCGGAGGTGCTGCGGGCGACCAGGTCGCCGAGGCCGTCGCCGCTCAGGTCGTCCCAGCTGAACAGCTGGTTGTACTGAGCCCAGCCGTCGCCGACCTTGACCCGCGACTTGAAGGGTCGGCTCGGCTCGCCGGTGCCGGAGTAGAAGAACAGCTCTCCGGAGGGGTTACGGGTGAACAGGTCCGCGATCGCGTCGCCGTTCACGTCGTTGACGCCGGCGAGCTGGTCGAACTGCCCCCAGCCCGACCCGACCTTGGACTTGGCCGCGAACGGCTCGACGGCCGTGCCGCCCTTGCTGCGGTACAGGTACAGGTCGCCGGCGGGGGTGCGGGCGAGCACGTCGCCCACACCGTCGCCCGTCAGGTCGCCGGGCGAGAACACCTTGTTGAACTGCTGCCAGCCCGTGCCGGACCACACCCGGGTCGCGCCGAACTCGCCGCTGCTGTAGGACGAGAGCCGGCCGGTCGCGGAGAGCGTGAAGTGCGTGGGACGGTTCGGGTTCGCCGTGTCCAGACCGGCGATGGAGAACGCGTCCTTGTACATCTCGGTGCTGGTGCCGAGCGGGTACTCGTACGTGTCCGGGCTGTTGCTCGGGGATACGTAGTACTGACCGTCCCAGGCGCGGTGCAGCAGGTCGCTGGCCCCGTCGCCGTCGACGTCGCTGCGAGGCCGGGCGACGGCGATCGCCGCGCCGAAGGACGGGGCCGCCTGCTCGGCGGCCCGCTTGTCGCCCGGGCGGAGGTGCGGAAGCGACGGCTTCTGCAGGTCCTCCACACTCGGGACGGCGCGCTCGACCGGCGCGTGCGGTGCCGGGGTGTCGTCCGCCTGAGCAGGCACGGCAGCGATCAGCATGCCCGCCGACACGGCCAGCGCGGTGCAGGTCACGACGCGCCGTCTGCGACGAGCGACCGCAGGACGACCGGAATCCACTGAAGTCAAAGCCCCCCCTGGGGAAAGTTGTGAGTTCAACCTCGTAACGAGAACGAGGGAAAGCACAGACCTAGACCACCAGGAGGGGGCAATGGATGTACGAAGATCGCACTCAGTTCTTACGGTGTCCTATGAGCCGCGGCTTCGGCTCAAGGCGGTCGAGCCCGTGCCAGGCCAGATTCACCAGATGGGCCGCGACCTCCGCCTTCTTGGGGCGGCGTGTCTCGAGCCACCACTGGCCCGTCAGGGCCACCATGCCGACCAGTGCCTGCGCGTACAGCGGGGCGAGCTTGGGGTCGAAGCCGCGGTTCTTGAACTCCGTCCCGAGGATGTCCTCGACCTGGGTGGCGATGTCGCTGATGAGGGACGCGAACGTGCCCGTCGACTGGGCCACCGGCGAGTCGCGCACCAGGATGCGGAAACCGTCCGTGTACGCCTCGATGTAGTCCAGCAGCGCGAAGGCCGCCTGCTCCAGCAGCTCACGCGGATGCCCGGCGGTCAGCGCCCCCGTCACCATGTCGAGCAGCTGACGCATCTCCCGGTCCACGACGACCGCGTACAGGCCCTCCTTGCCGCCGAAGTGCTCGTACACCACCGGCTTGGAGACCCCCGCCTTGGCCGCGATCTCCTCGACGGAGGTGCCCTCGAAGCCCTTCTCCGCGAAGAGGGCGCGACCGATGTCCAACAACTGCTCCCGGCGCTCGGCGCCGGTCATGCGCACGCGGCGGGCGCGCCTGCCGCCCGACGCCCTGGTCTTGTCCGCGCTGCCGATACTTCCGTCACTGGCCACAACGTCAATCATGCCGCGTTTGCGGGGGCGCCCTTGCGGCGGGTTTCCTCACCGGCATCGGTACCGGCATCGGCACGGGCATCGGGAGCGGCTTCGGTACGGCGGGCCTCGATGCGCGACTTCTGCGGCCATCGCACGTCGTACGCCCACCCCAGCTGCTCGAACCAGCGGATCAGCCGGGCACTTGAATCGAGCTGCCCGCGCAGCACACCGTGCCGGGCGCTCGTCGGGTCGGCGTGGTGCAGGTTGTGCCACGACTCGCCGCACGACAGCACCGCCAGCCACCACACGTTCCCCGAGCGGTCACGCGACTTGAACGGGCGCTTGCCCACCGCGTGGCAGATGGAGTTGATCGACCAGGTCACATGGTGCAGCAGCGCCACGCGTACCAGGGAACCCCAGAAGAAGGCGGTGAACGCGCCCCACCACGACATCGTCACCAGACCGCCGATCAGCGGGGGGATCGCCAGCGAGAGGATCGTCCAGTAGATGAAGTCCCGGGAGATCCGGCGAAGGGCCGGGTCCTTGATCAGGTCCGGTGCGTACTTCTGCTGCGGGGTCTGCTCCTCATCGAACATCCAGCCGATGTGGGCCCACCACAGCCCCTTCATCAGCGCCGGCAGGGTCTCGCCGAACCGCCACGGCGAGTGCGGGTCGCCCTCCGCGTCGGAGAATCTGTGGTGCTTGCGGTGGTCGGCCACCCAGCGCACCAGCGGGCCCTCGACCGCGAGCGACCCCATGATCGCCAGCGCGATGCGCAGCGGCCGCTTCGCCTTGAAGGAACCATGGGTGAAGTAGCGGTGGAAACCGATCGTGATGCCGTGGCAGCCGATGTAGTACATCGCCACCATCAGGCCGAGATCGAGCCAGCTGACTCCCCAGCCCCAGGCCAGCGGCACGGCCGCCAGCAGGGCGAGGAACGGGACAGTGATGAAGAGCAGCAGGGTGATCTGCTCGATCGACCGCTTGCTGTCGCCCCCGCGGGTGGCGGAGGGCAGCTCGGACTCGGGTGACTTCGGGATGTCGTCCAGCAGGTCGGGACTTGTGGTCATGAGGGTTCCCTGGGGGTGGGGAGAGGGGACGGATGCCTGGCTACGGTGCCGTAACCTACGGCGACGTAAGTATGGCAGTGCCCGGCGACGCGGCAAGAGACCTGCGGACAACGCCGGGAAAAGGGACACCTATCCTGGGTGACGTCGGACAGCGCGGTCCGCAAGCCTCCAGTACCCCTCCAGACGTGCTCAAACACTGCAAGGAGCCGCACCTGTGAGCAGTGCCGACCAGACCCCCACCGCCAGTGCAGAACTGCGTGCCGACATCCGCCGACTGGGCGATCTTCTGGGCGAGACCCTCGTCCGCCAGGAGGGCCCGGAGCTCCTCGACCTCGTCGAGCGGGTCCGAGCCCTGACGCGCACCGACGGTGAGGCCGCCGCCGAGCTGCTCGGCGACACCGACCTGGAGACCGCTGCCAAGCTGGTACGCGCCTTCTCCACCTACTTCCACCTCGCCAACGTCACCGAGCAGGTGCACCGAGGCCACGAGATGCGCGAGAAGCGCGCCGCGGAGGGCGGTCTGCTCTCCCGCACCGCCGACCGGCTGAAGGACGCGGACCCGCAGCACCTGCGCGAGACCGTGAGGAACCTGAGCGTACGGCCCGTCTTCACCGCCCACCCGACCGAGGCCGCCCGGCGCTCGGTGCTCAACAAGCTCCGCCGCATCGCCGAGCTGCTGGAGAGCCCGGTCATCGAGGCCGACCGGCGCCGCCACGACCTGCGGCTCGCCGAGCACATCGACCTCGTCTGGCAGACCGACGAGCTGCGGGTCGTCCGTCCCGAGCCCGCCGACGAGGCCCGCAACGCGATCTACTACCTCGACGAGCTGCACGCCGGCGCCGTCGGTGACGTCCTCGAGGACCTCGCCGCCGAACTGGAACGCGTCGGCGTCGAGCTGCCCCCGGGCACCCGGCCGCTCACCTTCGGCACCTGGATCGGCGGCGACCGCGACGGCAACCCGAACGTCACCCCCGCCGTCACCTGGGACGTCCTGATCCTGCAGCACGAGCACGGGATCACCGACGCCATCGAGGTCATCGACTACCTCCGCGGGCTCCTGTCGAACTCCATCCGCTACGCCGGCGCCACCGACGAGCTGCTCGCCTCCCTGCAGACCGACCTCGAGCGGCTGCCCGAGATCAGCCCCCGCTACAAGCGGCTCAACGCGGAGGAGCCCTACCGGCTCAAGGCGACCTGCATCCGCCAGAAGCTCGTCAACACCCGCGAACGCCTCGCGAAGGGCACCCCCCACGAGGAAGGCCGCGACTACCTGGGCACCGCCCAGCTGATCGCCGACCTCACCCTCATCCAGACCTCGCTGCGCGCACACCGCGGCGGCCTCTTCGCCGACGGCCGCATGGACCGGGTCATCCGCACCCTGTCGGCCTTCGGCCTCCAGCTCGCCACCATGGACGTGCGCGAGCACGCCGATGCGCACCACCACGCCCTCGGGCAGCTCTTCGACCGGCTCGGGGAGGAGTCCTGGCGGTACGCGGACATGCCGCGCGACTACCGGCAGAAGCTCCTCGCCAAGGAGCTCCGCTCCCGTCGGCCCCTCGCCCCGACCCCGGCCCCGCTGGACGCCGCGGGCCAGAAGACCCTCGGCGTCTTCCACACCGTCAAGGAAGCCTTCGAACGGTTCGGGCCCGAGGTCATCGAGTCGTACATCATCTCGATGTGCCAGGGCGCCGACGACGTCTTCGCCGCCGCCGTCCTCGCCCGCGAGGCCGGACTGATCGACCTGCACGCCGGCTGGGCCAAGATCGGCATCGTGCCGCTGCTGGAGACCACCGACGAGCTCAAGGCCGCCGACGTCATCCTCGAGGGCATGCTCGCCGACCCCTCCTACCGCCGTCTCGTCTCGCTGCGCGGCGACGTCCAGGAGGTCATGCTCGGCTACTCCGACTCCTCGAAGTTCGGCGGCATCACCACCTCCCAGTGGGAGATCCACCGCGCCCAGCGCAGGCTGCGCGACGTCGCGCACCGCCACGGCGTACGGCTGCGGCTCTTCCACGGCCGTGGCGGCACCGTCGGGCGTGGCGGCGGCCCCTCCCACGACGCGATCCTCGCGCAGCCCTGGGGCACCCTCGAGGGCGAGATCAAGGTGACCGAGCAGGGCGAGGTCATCTCCGACAAGTACCTGATCCCGTCCCTGGCCAGGGAGAACCTCGAGCTGACGGTCGCCGCCACGCTCCAGGCCTCCGCCCTGCACACCGCCCCCCGCCAGTCCGACGAGGCGCTCGCGCGCTGGGACGCGGCCATGGACACCGTCTCCGACGCCGCGCACGCCGCGTACCGCAGGCTCGTCGAGGACCCGGACCTGCCCGCGTACTTCTTCGCCGCCACCCCCGTCGACCAGCTCGCCGAGCTGCACCTCGGCTCACGCCCCTCGCGCCGCCCCGACTCGGGCGCGGGCCTGGACGGCCTGCGGGCCATCCCGTGGGTGTTCGGCTGGACGCAGTCGCGGCAGATCGTGCCCGGCTGGTTCGGTGTCGGATCGGGCCTCAAGGCCCTGCGCGAGGCCGGTCTCGACACCGTCCTCGCGGAGATGCACGAGCAGTGGCACTTCTTCCGCAACTTCCTCGCCAACGTCGAGATGACGCTGGCGAAGACCGACCTGCGGATCGCCCGCCACTACGTCGACACGCTGGTGCCCGACCACCTCAAGCACGTCTTCGAGGGCATCGAGGCGGAGCACGCGCTCACCGTCAGCGAGGTGCTGAAGGTGACCGGCAACGACGAACTGCTCGGCTCCAACCCGGTGCTCCAGCAGACGTTCGCCATCCGCGACGCCTACCTGGACCCCATCTCCTACCTCCAGGTCGCGCTCCTCAAGCGCCAGCGCGACGCGGCCGAACACGGCGAGGAGCCGGACCCGCTGCTGGCCCGTGCCCTGCTGCTGACGGTCAACGGCGTCGCGGCCGGCTTGCGCAACACCGGCTGACGCACGGCATCCGGTCTGCGCAACACCGGCTGACGCACGACGACATGAGGGTGCCCCCGCCGGACTCCGGCGGGGGCACCGTCGTTTCAGTGACTCCGTGCCGTACGGCGCCGTGTCAGCAGATAACCGCCGACGGCGACCAGAGCCGCAGCGGCGGCGCCGAGCGCGCCGAGCGGCGCGCCGTTGCCGGTCTCCGCCAGGTCGCCGGTGGCGCCGCCGGACGGCGCCGGGCTCTGGGCGGCGGGCTCGGAGGCGGCCGGTGACTCGTCGGCGGGGGTGGTGGCCGGAGCGTCCGATGTCTCCTCGCCCGGCTTGTCGGACTGCTTGCCCTCGCCCGGCTTGTCGGACGGCGCCGGCTTCTCGTCCTCGCAGTCGGTCTTGAAGACCTTGTGCTTGGCGCGGCCGTTCTCGCCGTCGAAGTTCCAGAACAGCTTGTACTGCCCGTCGGGCAGGGTCATGTCCTCGGTGCGCTCATGGCCGTCCGCGTCGAGGGTGAGCGAACCGGACTTGACCGTCACGCCCTTGTCGACGTCGTTGTTCGCCCAGGCCTCGATGCGCCAGTCCACCTGCTGACCGGCGTCGAAGTTGAAGGCGTCGAGGTAGAACGAGCAGACCTTCGGCTCGTTCTTGCGGAGTTCTTCACCGGTCGTCGCATCGTGAATCTTCACGGTGCCGTTGTCGCCCGGTGGGGTGGCCGACGCGGCGGGGGCGGCCGTCAGCGAGAGCGCTGCGGCGGCCACCAGGGCGCCGGAAAAGGTGCGGGTGCGCATGGGCAGTCCATCGTGTGAGAGGGAAGATGCCGTGGGGGGCGGCTCAGCGTCCTGTGAACGGACGGGCCGGTCAAGACAGTGCGTGCCGCATCTGCACGAAGAGTCCGCGGGAGTCCGGATAGTCCTGATAACGATCAGGTGAATGCATCATTCCGCTCAGCGGATTCCGAGCTCGCCGACCTGCCCGCCCCCGGGGCCTGCGCAGAGCGGGCGACGGTCTCACAACGCCAGGAAGGACGCCATCAGCAACGCCCCGCCCGCGAACGCCGTGCCCCACGCGATCCGCGTCAGACGCAGCCCGCCGCCGATCACCAGGGCCGCCAGCAGCAGCGCGCCGCCCAGCGGCACCCAGGCGTGCAGACTGCCCGCCGGCCCGGTGCGCACGGCCTCGACCGTGCCCGGCTTGAGCACGACGGCCAGCGTCTGGCCCTTCCGTACCGCGACCGTCTTCTCGATCGTCACGTCGGCTCGGTCCGTTGCCGGCGCCTGCGGTGTGTACGGACCTGTGCACACGTCCTCGTCGCAACGGGCGACGGTGAGGGTGCCGTGCTCGCGGCCCTTGGACAGCAGGATGTGCTGGGCGGTGCCCCACGAGGACCAGAATCCGGCGGTCAGCAGCAGCAGGGCGACGAGCACCGTCGCCGCGTTACGTGCATGGACCATCATCCGGCCGGAGGAGTTCCGCTTCATGGCCCGTGATCCTTGGCCATGGGACTACGCCAGGTCAACCTCACTGGTCGGCGATGAGACCGTTCGCGGGTGGTCCGTCGGCGGGATGCGCTGCGGGGGCTCGATCATTGGCCAACGGAGACGGCGCTCTCGCCGATGTCCGCGACTACGCCTCGGTGAAGATCGTCTCGGCGGAGGCGGCGGTCACTGCGCGGCTGAGCCACGTGCGCATGAGCTGCGTGTCGTCGCAGGTGGTGATCCGGTCGCGGGCCTCGCCGGAGACGTCGAGCCCCCGCTGCTGAAGGACCAACAGAATGGCATCTGCGAGGCCTTCTGCCCGGCCTTCGTCTCGGATCTCCTCCGAGAGCGGAGACGTGTAGAAAGAAAGATCCACGGCCACCAGTTTCCTCCACTGATCTGCGGCTGGGCGATTACCCAGGCCCTGTGCGGTGAGTTCGACGATGGGGTCGGCGATGGCTTCCGGTGCCTCGCTCGCCACACTGGCCGCCATCACGCACGCCGGCGATCCGGACATCGGTGCCATACTGAAAACGCTGTCCGCCGCGCTGCGGGAGGCCGAGACGGGGGTCCCGAAGGGGACGCCCAGCACTTCGGAGACACGGGAGAACAGGTCCGGGTACTCCTGGAAGATGCGGTGCATTGCCTCATGGGGCGAGCTGACCATCAAGGTCCTTCGGTCGAGTGGACGTCTGCGGCGTCAAGCGGCTTGCTGCCCGTCCGTCCGGCAGCCGCTACAGCGCCCCGGCTCCGGACTCCGGAAGGCGCGGTCGCACGCGTCGCAGTTCTGCAGCGGGACATGGGCTTTCGGTGGAGCGAGAGCCGGCAGGGGCGGGGGCAGGAGCGACGTGAGGCGGTGGGCGAGGAGCCCGGCCGGCTGTTTCAGGTGCGCGGGCAGGTCGGCGGTGAGGGCGTGGCGTACGGCGTGGGGATGGGCGTCGCGCTCGAGCCAGGCGGCGACGGCCGGGGCCAGGCGGCGGATGTCGTGCTCGCCCAGGAGCATCCGGGGTTCGTGGCGGCGCAGGCCGACGAGGAGGTCGGTTGCCACCCGGTGCCGTTCGAGGTCGGGGGCCTGGGGCTGGGGGAGCGGCGGGCGCGGCGGCGTGGGCGTTGTGGGCAGGGGCGTGGGTGCGGGCGGCCTGGCGTCCGGCGGTTCAGGTGCCGGGGCGGGAGCGCTCACGACCACCGGCTCCGGCTCCGGAGCGGGCTGCGGCGGCGGCGCGGGAACGTCGGCCTCCGTCGCAGCGCACTTGGACGTGACCGGCGCCTCGGGCATCCGGCACGGCTCAGGCGGCTCGGCGGCGTACGGCCGGTTGTACGAGATCGTGCGGGTGACGATCTGGCCGTCGGGCAGCCGTTCCAGGAAACGCCGCAGGTACCTGTGCTCCTCCAACTCCCGCAGCGCGGACGCGATACGCGCCGCGCTCTCCGGGAAGCGGTCGGCCAGGACCTTGATGCCGATCTTCGCCCCGTCGGGCAGCGACTGGATGTGCACGGCCAGCCCGATCGCGGTGAGTGACAACTGGCCGTGCTGGGCGAGGTGGTTGCCGATGATCGTGAAGCGGTTGGTGTGGATCGAGTTCACGTGGATCACGCCGAAGGCGGTGACACGGCCGGGAACGCGGGACGAGGCGCGCGAGGGCGCGCTAATCTGCTGGGTATCCATCGGGAAGCCCTAACTTCCTCGGTGGTCAGGCCCTCGATCGGGATTGCGAGTCCCGGCCGGGGGCCGTCGCATGTCTGTGGTTGTCGCGGCGAGCATATGCCCGCCAACCCGCCGGAAATCCAGCCCGATTGGGAGAAGTCACCCGTGCGGGTGACGGTGGGCGGGTAGGAGGTGGGGTGGGGTCGGGTGGGTCTTTCCCCGGTCCTTTCAAGAAGTTCTTTAAGTCCTTTGCATCGTGCGCCGCCGCGCCGCGGAGGACCGGGTCGCGGGAATCCGCGACCCGGTGACGACGCTCACGGCCGCAGCACGATATCCGCCCAAACCGTCTTGCGTGGCGCACGCCCTGGCGTCACCCCCCAGTCGTCCGCAAGCGCCTCCACGATCAGCAACCCGCGCCCGGACTCGGAGGATTGGCCGGGTTCAGCCGGCTTTCTCGGCAGGCGTTCGTTGCGGGTGTCGGTGACCTCGACCCGAAGCCGTCTGCCCTCGTCCAACACGGCCAGGTCGAGCCGGAAGTCCCGCCCCGGCACGCGGCCATGGGAGGCGGCGTTGGCGGAGAGCTCGGCGACGACCTGGACCGCCGACTCCGATTCGAGCCCCCAGCTGGAGAGTTGCGCCGCCGTCAGCAGCCGGGCGAGGCGCGCGCCCCGACGAGTGGGGGAGAGCTGGACGGTGAACTTCCGTGCGGGAGCGGAAGATTCGGTTCGAGTGATGTGCGGATTCACATCACTCAGCGTGGCCGTCATGCATCTACGCTGAACAGTAGTGACGTGCGTACGGACAGCGACTGTCCGACGGTTGTCCCGGCCTGTCCACCGGGTACGCCGTCGAGCGGAGCGGAAACGGATTTCGTATGACAGCTGAGGTCAGTAAGAACTGCACGGCGGACGAGCCGGACCGGGACATCGACCCGGAGGACGACTCGGGCGCGGTGATCGCGGCGGTCGGCCGGCAGATCCGCCTCTGGCGTGAGGCGGCCGGTATGCGCGCGACCGAACTGGGCGCGGCGATCGGCTACGGCGAGAACCAGATCTACAAGGTCGAGACCGGTAAGCGCATCCCGAAGCCGGAGTTCTTGGACAGGGCGGACGAGGCCCTGGGCGCGGGCGGGAAACTCGCCGCGATGAAGAAGGACGTGGCGGAGGCCCGATACCCGAAGAAGGTCCGGGACCTGGCAAGGCTGGAGGCGGACGCGGTCGAACTCGGCGCATACGACAACCACAACGTGAACGGGCTGCTCCAGACCGAGGAGTACGCCCGTGCGCTGTACGAGATGCGACGACCCTCGTTCAGCCCCGACCAGGTGGACCGCTATGTGGCGGGCCGGATGGCACGACAGGACATCTTCGAGCGGCAGCCGCTGACCACGCTGACGTTCGTCCAGGAGGAGGTGACGATCAAGCGCCCGCTCGGCGGCAGAACGGTGGCCCGGCGTCAGCTCGAACACCTTCTGGAGATCGGCCAGTTGCGGAACGTCGAGATCCAGGTGATGCCGACGGACCGCGAGGATCACGCGGGGATGGGCGGACCGCTCCAGCTCCTCAAGTTCGAAGACGGTACTGCGGTGGCACACTGGGAGGGCCAGTTGTCCAGCCGTCTGATCTCCGACCCCAAAGAGGTTCGGGTCGTCGAGCTGCGATACGGAATCATCCGGGCGCAGGCTCTCACTCCACGGGAGTCGCTGGCCTTCATCGAGAAAGCCCTTGGAGAATCATGACCGGCAAGACGTCAGGCGCTGACGACTCCACGCTGAGGTGGGTCAAGAGCAGCTACAGCAGCAACGACGGCCCCGCGTGCGTCGAGGTCGCGGCCGCCGGCGCCACGATGCACGTCCGCGACTCCAAGAACCTCCCGGGCCCCCGCCTCGGCTTCACGCCCGACGCCTGGACGGACTTCGTGACGTACGCGTCCGAAGGCTGAAAGAGGGCCAGCAGCGGAGATCAGTGCCCCCTGACACCTCGGTTGGTCACGTGAGCTGGAAGAAAAGCGTGTCCTGGGTATACCAGTCGACGTTTCTTGTCGCGCTCTCCCACTCGTCGTGCTCGAAGTCGAGCTTGTTGATGAGCTCTTGGACGTCGTACCGGAAGTCCGGGTTCATGCGGTCGAGCACGGCGCGGTAGGCGTCAGCGGCGGGCTTCGTCTTGGCCAGCGGCAGGTGCCCGATGGCCGGATAGCCGTCCATCGAGTGCGGTATGTGCGGGAAGTCGTCTGGGAGCCCGCCATAGAGGTAGCCGTGCGGCAACAGGTCGGCAGGCACACCGAGTCGCCGCATTTCCTCGTCCATCAGGCTGAAGAACGTACTGGGCTTGGAGTAGGTGCCCAGCTGGTACGGGTCGGACGCGTTGCGGTCGATAATGTGCTGAAGCGCCGCATGGTAAGCGTTGCCGGCGCACTCCGCGTCCGAGTCGATGCGTCCGGCGATGAGATGCGCGAGGGCTTCCGGGATGGACAGGCCCCAGTCGACACCTTGGTGATCGAGACTATCTTGATGCGCTTGGGTGTACTTGCGTATCCCGTCGAGGCAGCGACGCTGGTCCGCCGTGAGGTCGCCGTTGCTGCCCAGGTAGGCCAGGACGTCCGCCTTGTCCGCGGTCGAGTACGTGATGTTGTGACTCATGATGACCATCATGCCGAGTGGCACTGACATCCGGTGTTTCGTGAGACGGAGTTGAACCGACCGGCCGCGAGAACCTTCGCCAACCTGCACACAGAGCACCACCGTTCACCGTCCGTCGGCGAAGCTGTACCGGATCTGCCGCCGCGGCACTGCGTAGCCTGAGTACTCACTTTTTACGTTGGGAAATCGCCGCACCAGTTGCGCGCAATGAGAACGGCCGGCAGGTACTCGGACTCGACCTCGACGGGGATGCCGGCGTCGTGGGCGAGGCAGGCCATGGCGAGGGGGGCAAGGGCGACGAGGCCCGTGATCTGGAAGGCTCGATCCACTCCACTCCAGTACTGCTTATGCAGTTTGAGCGCCATGGCGAGCGCCCGGTTGAAGCCGTCGTTGTCCTTTCGGATGAAGCGGTGGAACATCTCCATCGGCGGGTACAGCAGCTTGCCCACCGTTTCCGAGTCGGCGACCATCTCCGGGTTGGTAGCGTCGACCGCGGCCACCAGCTTCGGCACAAGGTCCTGGCCGCCGAGCCAGTAGGTCTGGAGGGTGTCGATCCAGGCGTAGTCGTACTCCCCGAAGCGCGAGCCGTTCTCCCGCAGCAAGGGCAAGGGGACTCGGCACAGGGCCGCGATCCTGTCCTTCTCCCGGCACACCACCGCGAGGTAGAAGGAAGTGAGCCAGGACCCCGGGTGCACGTACCATTGCGGGCCTGTGGCCCGAAGCGTGCGGTCCTTGTGCGCGATACGACACTGCACACGCTCCTCGGAAGTGGTCGCCGAGACAAACAGCGCGGAGCCGACCTGCATTGCGTTCACCCAGGCTTCCCACGTGGGGAAGATCGCTGCCCTAGGGTCCATCAGGCAGTGCGCCTCGGCCAGGGTGAGCGTGGTATCCAGGGCATCGCTCAGATTGGCGGAGCCCGCCTCCAGACCGTCGATCAGCTCCTGCGCGTTCTCCTGAAGGGCTGCGAGGCTTTCTTTCGCGTTCCCTGTGGGAAAGGGGTGGCGGGGGACGGTCGAGACCACCGTTTCTCCTTGGCTAGCAGACGCTCACAGCGCCGTTCGCTTTCATCAGGTAGGAAACTCGCCAACCCAGGCGCGATTTAGCAACTCGCGGGGCAGGTATTCCGACTCGATCTCGATCGGGAATCCGGCATCGTAGGCAAGGCAAGCGATGGCCAGCGGGCCGATTGCAAGGTAGCCCTCGACGCTGATCTCCCTTTCTTCTGTGGCCCTCCAGTAGGCCTTATGCAGCTCCAGAGATTCGAGGAGGGCCTGGTTGAAGGCGGCGTGATCTTTACGCAGAAAGCGGTGGAAGAGGTTGATCGGCTGATAGAGGACCTTCTCTACGAGATCAGGATCTGCCACACGGAGTGACTCGGGGTAGGAACTCTCGATAGCGGCGACCAGCTTCTCCACCAGGCCGGGGCGCTCGAGCCAGTAGCACTGGAGTACGTCGATCCAGTTGTAGACGAAGTCGTCGTACTCTGTTCCCGAGTTGCGCAGCACATCAAGGTCGACCTCACAGAGCTGGGTCATGCGGGTCTGATCACGGCAAATGATGGCCAGCCAGAAGGCGGTGATCCAGTTGGCGGGCTTGGTGTGCAGCCGGGGGCCAGTCGCTGGAATCGTGTGCATCTCGTCTGCGATGCGGCACTCGACGGTCCCCTGGGTTTGGTCGGCGACCGCAAACATCGCCGAACCCACCTGCATCGCTGTGACGACAGCCTCCCAGGTGCGGAGACCGGACGCGTCGGGATCTACGGCCAGCCGGGAATTGACATGGAGCATTGCCTTGTCGAGAGCCCCGTCGAGCATGTCAGGCGACTGCTCCAGGTACGAAAGCGTCTTTCCGAGGCTGTCGCTCATGGCCTGGGCGTAACCCTCGTCGTCAGGCCCTGGGGCGCCGTGGCGGGTGACTCGCAGCGTCACAGATTATCCCCGATCTCATCAATCTTTCGGATGTCGAACTTCTCCATCACGTAACCATCGTATCGCGCCCCGTCTGACTTGCCCTTGACCAGGATGTAATCGAGCTTGCCTTCCTTAAGCGCGGCCTCAAGCTCATCCGCCAGGGCGCCCTCGCTGGGGTATTGACGGCTCCGGCTCTGCATCATGCGCAGGATGTCGAAGAAGTATTCCCTCGAGCCCTGCATGGCGCGCCCACCTCCCGGAAGCTGACGAGGTTTCAACGGCGTCCGCACGTTTGATTTTGCCTCGACAACTATGAATCTTCCGTCCTCGCGGCGGTAGACCTGGTCGAACTGATCGTTTCCGTTTCTGGGGCCGTGCAGTGTCTCCTTCGCAACGATGTCATCGTAGTGCTCCGGAATAACTTGATGCTCGGCGACCGCTTCTCCGTACGCTTCTGAGGCCTTGGTCTGTGCATGTGCCGCCGAGCGGTACTCGTACGTAGTGTCAAGTCGTGCTGGATCACCGTCGGGAAGGCCGGAATGCATGTTCCTGTGCCGCTCACTGGCCAGGGCATAGTCGATCAAACTTCGGCGACGTGCGGCAGCCGAATCGAGAAGCTCAAGCGTCTCCTCGTCACGCACGTTCTTACGATTTCGGCTGACGCCTTCCCCGTTGAAGTACTTTTCCGGGATTGGCGGCGGGGCATCGGTTGCGGCGATCCAGGGATGGTTCGGTGTTGGTCTGATCACGTGGGGCGGTGCAAAGCCGCTTTCATCGAATATCGATGTCCTGAGTCGGCGGCCGTCGCTGGTGTAGTACTTCTCGAAGTACCCGGGCTCGTAGTTGGCACGGTATACCTGGATTTCGCGGATCTGATCGTCCGTGAGGGAACCCCGAGGACCGTAAGGGCTGTCGCCCTGCCGCATAAAACTGGGAGGCTCTGGGACCTGGGCCGGACGCGGCCCGTTGGGCAGCGGCCCACCAGTCGGGCCGTCTGGGCCACGCGGCACAAGGACATCGCTCGTTTGCACCACATCGTCCGCACCGCCCGTGCCTGGGGCCCCCACTTGCCTGAACCCGTTGCCATGGTCCGCAGCAGAGCCGCCCGGGAGGTCGCGGCCGCCGCTGCCCATGGACGGGGTGTCGGCGTGGCCGCCGACGCCGCCCGTGGGAGTGCTGTCGCCTATGCGGCCTGCACCGCCGCCAAGCCTGTTGTCCAGGCTGTTCGTCGGCATGTTGTCGCCCGCCCCGCCGCCAGGTGTGCGGTCCGGGAACGGTCCCGAGCCCGGGGCGTCGTCGCCGAGGCGGATGCCGTCGCCCAGGTCCCCGCCGAGGCGTGCGGCGTCGTCGCCCGCGCCCACGAGCGCAGGCTGCCGAACCGGCGGGACGGGGGAGGTGACGTCCGCACCGGTGGGCGGGGTGGTGGACTTGGGGGCGTCGTCGGCGTGTTGGAGGAGGGTGCCGTCCGGGGCCAGGAGGTGGCCCTCGGGGGAGAAGAAGGCGTCAGCGCCCGCGCGGACCGTACCCGGCGGCAGTGCTGTTGTGCCTCCCGGCACCTTGATCGTGCCCTCGGGCACCGCCACCGAGCCGGCCGGGACCTCCCCGCGCCTCGGGAGCTGGACCATGCCGTCGCCGAGGTCGACCGCGCCCGCCGGGATGGGGGTGCCCTCGGGGAGCCTGACGGTGCGCGCCGGGACGGCGAACGCACCGTCAGGCATCGCCGCGCCCTCGGGCAGATGCAGCGTGCCGTCGGGCATCTTGTACGCGCCCGGCGGCAAGGTGATCGCACCCTCGGGGAGAGGCGGGATCTCGATCCTGCCGCTGCCTCTGAGGCCGGCCATCACATCGCCGAGCTTCGTCAGGCCCGCACCGGCGCCCTTGAAGACGTACGTCATCGGGTCGACGGCGCGGCTCACCTTGCCCGCAACCGACAGGGCCTTGGCCACCGCACCGGCCTTGCCTGCGGTCGCCGCCGCGCCGCCCGCGCCGCCGGTGAAGACGGTCGTCACCACGTTGAACGTGACGGCGCCGGCCGCCCGGCCCGGGTGAGCCTCCCAGTCGTCCCAGGCCAGCAGAGCCTTGCCGGTTTCCTTCAGGGCCATACGCGACCCCGCCATCCACTCGGGCAGTTCGTCTTCGGAGCGGGACAGGTACCACTTGTTCGTCAGGGGACTGGAGGCCAGGGCGAAGCCTGTGACCAGCTTGCCGAGCCCGGTCCAGGCCTGCCCGGCGGCGTCCCAGCCGTTGAAGCCGGCCAGCGTGCCCAGGCCCACGATCGTGCCCCACACGCCGTCAACGAAGAAGCCGGTGAAGAAGTCGCCAACGTGCTCCCAGACCTGCCAGCCGGGCGTGGACTCTTCCACCGCGTCGCCCCACGGCAGGCTCTTGGCCTGCTTGAGGGCATCGGCGTCGTAGCCGTACATGCCCTCCTTGCCGGAGCCGTCGTTCTTCTTCAGCGGGGTGCCGCCGACGAGGGCGACGATCTTGGTGTGGCAGGCCGTCTCCACGTCCTGGAACGCGGCCCACACCTCGGCGACCTTGTTGCGGCGCGCCAGGTTCTCGTCGATCAGGTCGCCGTCCTCGCGCCACTCGTCGTCGTCCGCGACCTTGGAGCGGAACGCCGTCGCCTCATCCCGGAGCGCGTTGAGCTGCTTCACCAGCGGCTCGGCGTCCTGGGCGTAGGTCCGCAGCGCTCCCGCGATGACGGACAGGTCGGACCCGAGGAGCTGAGCCGTGGACTTGACCGGTTCGGTGACGGAGAAGAGCTGCTCCGCCTCGGGTGCCTCGTAGTACGCGCGCAGCCCGCCGAAGGTGGTGTGGACGTCGCCGGCAGCGGTGGGGATTTTCGTGCTCGCGCCGGACAGTGACTTCACCCGCAGGTCCAGCTCGGCGAAGTCGCCGGTGAATTGCGGGATCTCGTAGGGGTCGACCGGATTGTTGCCGCTCACCGCTGGTTCCCCCCGGTGTCGCGCACCAGCAGGTCCAGACGTACCTGGCGTGCCGCGTCCTGGGCCTCCTTGGCGGCGTCCAGGTCCCCCTCGACGTACTCGCCGGTGGCTTTCGCAGCGCCCAGAACGGCTGCCTGGATCCGGTCCGCCATTCCCCCTTCAAACTTTCCGACCGCTTCTCCGCGTACTGGGAGAGCGCCGCGGCGACCGGTCCGAGGGCCTTCTGGTGTTCCACCAGCGGCACGGGCTGCGGGCCTGGTGCCAACGGGCCCACGCGGGTCGGATACACTGACGAGCCGGGCACTGCCGTGCCTGCGGCCTGCGCGGCCGCAGTCAGGTCGGCGATCATCGAGGTCAGAACCTTCTCCAGGCTCCCGGCTCGCTCGCCGGTGAGCTGCAATTGGCCCTGTACGCCCTGCGGTTTGATGTCCCACGCCGTCATGGATGCCCCCTGTCCCCATTCGAACGGCCGCTGCTCCGCACGCCACGACACCCCGCCGGATCGTTTCTCCGGCGGGGGCGGGCGGTGACGGAGCGGCTCAGCCGATGCCGTCGACCGCTGCCTTCGCCCGCGCCAGCGTCTGCTGAGCGGTCGCGTCGTTCTTCTCCAGCGTCGTCTTCAGCAGCCGGATGATGGTCTGCACCTCCTGCGAGGTGCTGTACCAGCGCAGCTCCTTGCCGTGGTACTCATCGGCCACGCCGTCCGCCGCGAAGTCCTTCATCGCGTTCTTCACCTGCGCGTCGCGCGCCGCCATCACCAACTCCAGCTGCGCGATGACCGCCTGGATGTTGCCCTGCGCCTCGTTCGACGCGCCCATGTCGTACGACCGACGGTCGTTACCGGCACCAGCCATCAGATTCACTCCCCGTGAGTTCCGGACACTTCTGCCATCCCAGCCCAGGTCAGCGACGGCCCGAGAACCGCGCCGCGTCGAAGTTCGCCGCCGACATCTGGGTCCGCGCGTTGTCGCCCTGTTCCTGGTCGCCGGTGCCGAACGCAGCATCCATGCCCGACTGGCCGCCGAGAATCGCCGCCAGCGAAGCGTTCAGGTCTGCCGTGATCTCGTCCGCGCGGGACTTGAACAGGTCGAACGCCGCCTTGCCCGCGCCGTTGAACTTGCCCTCCAGCGGCGCGGCCGCCTGGATCAGCTGACGGATCAGTACTCCGAGGTCCCGGCTCGAGCCATGCGACTGCGACGTCAGGTCCGACAACGTCTGTGCGCCCATGTCGAACTTCATCGAACTCCCCCGTTCGTTCAGATGGTCATACAAGCGCTCCTGTCTACCAACTCCGCCGTCACGGATGCAATCTGCATTCGCGACACTCCGAGTCGGAGTCGACAATGTCACGCTACGAACGGTCAATTTCGGTCCGGGCAGGCCTGTTTGGCGCGACTCTGCCACCACATGGGCGCGGCCTACTCGCCCTTGAGGTGGCGCACCAGTCGCTCGAAGTCCCGCCACCCCGACAGGTCGGACGGATCTCCTGGCAGCGCGTAGTACATGGCAGGTCGCGTCTTCGGCCCGAGCTGCACAGGCGGCACGGTCAGGGGCGTGCGGCGGGCGCGGTCGCCAGGCATTTGCCGAACCTCCTCCGCGCCCAGCACGAAGGCCACCGGGACTCCCGGCCCCTCGAACCGAGGCGGTACCGCCAGATCGCGGCGGGCTTTGCGCAGTTGAACGAGCAACGACTGGAGGTTGTGGTGCGCTGTGAGCACCTCGGCCGCCTTCGGCAGAGCGTCCACTGGTGGCTCCTCGCCGGGCCCGTAACCGAACGCCAGCGTCACCTCCTCCTCAACGCCCGCCTTGGTGCGGTTGATGCGGACCGTGGCCAGGCCGGGCCGGTCCGGGGTGCCGACGACGACGGCCCAGGTCGGCTCGGGCGCTCTGTCGTAGGCGACATCGGTGAGCCGACGGGGTGACCAGGGGACGCCGGCGGGCTCCGCGGTGCCCCACCCGGCCGGGGATTCGCCGGTGAGTGAGCGCCAGACCGATTCCACGGCACCGCCGAGCACCAACCGCTCGTCCGCCGGGTGGATCGTCCGGAAGGTGAGGGCCAGCTGGCGCTCACCGGTGTCCGATACCTCCTTGAAGGCCGCTGCCACCGGAGTCCCCGAGTCTTCGGCGCTTCCGTCGGGTACCAGGACCGCGTCGACCGGCGCGAACATGCCGTTCTGCCAGCGCAGTACCGCTCCGGTCCGGCCGTCGTAGTAGCCGTCCCGCTCGTCCTGAACGACCCAGCGCGACGGCTGTCCCGGCAGCGCGTTGCGCACGGCAGGGGAGAGCATGGTGCCCGCCGGGCTGACGATCTGCAGGCCCAGGCCGGCGGCCCCCGCGGCACGGAACGCGTCGGAAAGCCAGGCCGTCATGGCGATCACCGGACGGTCCTGGATCACGACGGCGACCTTGTCGGTCAGGACATCGACGGCAGGTGGTGACGCCGCGGGCACGGGCGCGGCACTCACGCCGCCCGTCTCCACCACGGCGACCGATCGCGCGAGCGCAGGGGGCCAGGCCGAGCCGCCTAGCAGCGTGGTCAGCCGGGCCGCGAAGGTGCCCGCGAGCCGTTCCGCCTCCTGGACGCCGGTGGTGGCGCGGGCCTCCGTCCACCAGTACGGAACGGGCGGCGGCGTGGCTCCCAGCAGCCGCTCGGCCTCTCCGGCGACCTCGAGGAGCATCGGCGTCTCCACGGAGACGAGCGGCCGCCCTTCCGGGTTGCAGAGCTGTACGACGGCGCCCTCTCCCTGCGTGCCCAGCAGTTTGTCGGGGCCTCCGGAAAACAGGCCGGCAAGCACGCTCGAAGGGTCCGGCATGCGTTCGGTGAGGGCGATGACGTCCTTGGTCATGTGGTCGTCCGGCTCCAGGTCGTGGGGTGTCGTCCGGTCGGGGCCGCTTCGGTCCGGTCCGGCATCGTCGGGTCGGTGTGCCCCGCACACCTGGCGCAGTCAGGTGGCCGACGCATCACCGGGGTGTGTGCACGGTCTGGATCAGGCGGGACGGCTGTCCCCTGCGGATGAACACACCGCGCCCCGCGGGCTGCTGGGACGCGTACACGCCGGGGAACAGCTGCCCCTCGCTGCGGTCGCCCGCCATCAGGACCGCCGACGCCCCCGATTCGCGCAGGCCCTGCACCAGCGGCTCGTACATCCCCCGCGACGCGCCCGCGACCCGGCGCGTCAGTACGAAGTGCAGGCCGATGTCGACCGCGGACGGGATGTACGGCAGGAACGGGCTGAGCGGCGACTGCCCGGCCGTCGTCAGCACGTCGTAGTCGTCGACGAGGACCACGATCCGCGGGCCGCTGCCCCAGCTGCCCGGCTCGAGATCCTCCAGGCGGGCGTTCTCGTCGGGCAGCCGCTTCTCCAGTTCGGTGGCGATCCCCGCGGAGAGACCCGCGCACAGCTTGGCGTTGTACGCGTAGCCGCCGTTGAACTCCTCGGCGATCGCGCCGCGCAGGCTGCGCCGCGGGTCCATGACGGCGAACACGAGATCGTCCGCGCCGTAGCGTTCGACCAGCCCACCGGCGATCGTCCTCAGCAGATTCGTCTTGCCGCACTCGCTGTCACCCATGACCAGCAGATGCTGGTCATGGCCGAACAGGTCGAGCAGTACGGGCGCGAGCGCCGTCTGGTCCAGGCCGATCGGCACGTTCCGCGGCTCGGCGGCCGGACCGGGCAGCAGGTGCGGCTCCAGGACGTGCGGCAGGACCCGTACCGGCTGGGCGATCTCGCCGCTCCAGGTGGCGCGGATCGAACGAGCGGTGCGTTCCAGGACCGTGCCGAGCTCCGAGACGTCCGAGAGGGAGTCGGCACGGGGCAGCGCGACCTGCGCGAACAGTTTGCTGTCGGTGAGCACCCGTCCGGGTTCGTCCGGCGAGAGGGTCTCGGCGAGCTTGCGGTCGATGCTGGACTCGCTCGGGTCGTTGAGGCGCAGCTCGACGCGGGTACCGAAACTCGACTGGGTGGCGATGCGGACGTCGTTCCAGCGGAGCATGCCCGCGACGACGTGGATGCCGTAGCCGCTGCCACGCTTGAGGATGTCCACCACGGCGTCGTCGAGTTCCTCGAAGTCGTCCCGCAGCGCGCCGAAGCCGTCGATGACGAGCACGATCTCGGCCGAGGCCAGCTCGGGCAGGCGGCCCGCCGCGTGCAGGGTGCGCAGCTGCTCGACGGAGTCGATGCCGTGCTCGCGGAAGATGGCTTCGCGCAGGACGAGCATGTTCCGCACCTCTTCGACGGTGCGTCCCGCGCGCTCGCGGTCGGCACGGCCCGCGATGCCCCCGACGTGCGGGAGGCCGGCCAGGGCCTGGAGCCCGCCGCCGACCAGATCGATGCCGTAGACGCCGACCTCCTGTGGTGTGTGGGTCAGGGCGAGTGAGAGGACGAGCGTGCGCAGCAGGGTCGTCTTGCCGGACTGCGGGCCGCCGATGACGGCGGCGTGTCCGCCTGCCATCGTGAGGTCGAAGTACCACTCGCCCTGCCATTGCTTCGTCGGGTCGTCGAGCAGTCCGATGGGCACCGCCAGCTGTCCACGCCGCTTCGAGAGCTGCATCCCCCGCCGACCGACCTCCAGCGGACCCGCCACCTTGTCCAGGGCGATGGCGCCGGGCAGCGGCGGCAGCCAGATCCGGCGCACCGGATCCGCGGCGCTTTCCAACTGCTCGACCACGACGCCCAACTCGGTCGGACCGGTCTCCCGACGCCGCACCGTCGGCTCCTGCGGGGCCGGGGCATCGGGCGCGCCCAGGGTGTTGTACGCCTCGTACTCCAGGGCGAGGGGGCCGGTCTCCTCCTCCTCGGTACTCCGCACGGGGCCGCGGTAGGCGCCGGAGACGTAGCCGGCCTTGAAGCGCTCGTAGTGGCTGGTGTCCACCTTGAGGTAACCGAAGCCGGGAAGCGGCGGCAGGTGGAAGGCGTCCACGGTGTCCAGGACCGTGCGGGACTCGTCGGCGGAGAACGTACGCAGGCCGAGCCGGTAGGCGAGGTAGGTGTCCAGCCCCTTGAGCTTGCCACCCTCGATGCGCTGGCTGGAGAGCAGCAGATGGACACCGACGGAGCGGCCGATCCTGCCGATGGACAGGAAAAGGTCGATGAAGTCCGGTTTGGCGGTGAGGAGTTCACCGAACTCGTCGATGACGACGAACAGGTGGGGGAGAGGCTCCAGATCGGGGCGCTTCGCGGCACGCAGCGCCGCGTAGTCCCCGATGTCCGCGACGTTGCCCGCGTCCTTCAGGACCTGCTGGCGGCGCTTGACCTCGCCCGCGAGCGAGGCATGGACACGTTCCACGAGCCCCGCCTGGTTCTCCAGGTTGGTGATGACGCCCGCCACATGCGGCAGGTCCGCGAAAGGCGCGAAGGTCGCCCCGCCCTTGTAGTCGACGAGGACGAGTGCGAGATCCTCCGGCGGATGAGTGGCCACCAGAGCGAGCACGAGGGTGCGCAACAGCTCCGACTTTCCGGAACCCGTCGCGCCGACGCACAAACCGTGCGGGCCCATACCGAGCTCGGACGACTCCTTCAGATCGAGGAGCACGGGCTCGTGGGAGTCGCTGATGCCGATGGGTACGCGCAGGAAGGCGCGTTCACCCCGCGGCGTCCACAGCTGCGACAGATCGAGCCGCGCCACATCCTCGATACCGAGCAGACCTGCGAAATCGACCGGCCCGGACAGCGGGGCATCGGTGAGGGACTCGGCCGAGAGCCGTAGCGGCGCCAGCATCCTGGCCAGGCCTTCCGCGAACGCGGTGCCCACCTCGTCCACCGTGCCGTGGGCGCTGATCGTTTCCTCTTCGCGCAGGTCCTCGATGACCACCTGGCAGCCGTCGACGGTGATCCGCACGCTGACGTGGCCCGGCTCCTGGATCCGCTCCTCAAGCAGGTGCAGGACGGTTGTGCCCATTTCACGCAGACCGACCGCGTCATCGGGACGCGGTAGTTCGACGGCATCCTCGCCGTGCCCGTCACTGACGACCAGCAGTCTGGACGTCATGGTCAGGGCGTCCTTGCCGGACAGACCGCGCCGCACCTCGGCGGCGTAGGAAGCGCGACGGCGCAGTTCCGGGCCGATCTGCCGGGCGAGCTGCGGCGCCGACGGGGCGATACGCCGGGCAGCCACCGGGCCGTCGAACTGATCGGAGTCGAGCAGATGCGGCATCCATTTCGCCCACTCCCACTCCTCGAGCCGGTCGCCGGGTACGGCGAGCGCAATACCCACGTCGTCGGGCGCGTGCATCGCGGCGGCCTGGACGATCAGGGCACGGGCGATGCGCAGGCAGTCCTCGCGGGGCCCGACGACACTGACGTTGCCGACGCGGTCGAGGGGGACGGTGAGCGGGAGTTCGGTGCCGGTACGGAACCGGGCGGTGAGCGCCGACGCCTCGTTGAGCATGAACCGATCGGGCGGAGTGAGAACGGAAGAGCCCTGCTCCGCGACCTTGAGATCACGAACGGTCATCTCACCGGTGCCGACCCGCACCCGCAGGAAGTCGCCGTCGCCTCGGCGGCGCTCCCACAGACGCGCCGGGTCGCGGACGATGTCGTACAGGGCGAGCGGCGGCGGATTGAGGATGTCGGCCCGCTCACGGCGCTCGCGCTCCTCGGCGGAGAACTCCTCACGCAGCTCCTCCAGATAGGCCAGATACGCCTCGCGCTGGGTGCGGCGGGTGCGCTGCGCCTTGCCGCGCTGCGAGAAGACCAGCACGGCAGAGCCGACGATCGTGACAACAAGGATGATCGCCCCCAGCACGGCGAACTGGCTGTTGCGCACGACCGTCATCATCACGACGGACGACATGACACCGGCGACGGGCAGCAGCGACATCGCGATGTTCCCCGCCTTCCCCTCGGGGAGGTTCGGCGGAGCCTCGATGGTGCGCGCAACGGAAGCGGCCGGGGGCCGCGTGGTCCGGGCCGGGCGGTGTATCAGTCGGGTGCTCATCGTCGTCGTCCGTCGTTCACGGTCGGGCTCGGCATGGGATCAGTGGCGCTTCTGCGACAGATGGAAGACGTCGGCTGCGAGACGGGCGGCGGCCTGCCGGGTCGAACGGGCCAGCAAGTCGGTGCGGATCGCGCCGCCGGCAGCCAAATGCCGGTCGTAGGACAGGACACGCACGCTTGCACCCGTCGCTTCGAGCCGCGCGACCGCCTTGCCCAGGTCCAGCCCCGAGTGCGGCACCAGCTCGGTGAGAACGACGACCGTGCCGCCGATCATGTGCCGGGGCAGCCCCTGCATCCACTGGAGCACCGCGTGCGTGCTGGTGATGCCCTCCAATGTGGCGGGCGCGGTCAGGACACGGGCCTGAGCGGCGGAGAGCGCAACGCGGGCGACCTCGGCGGGCAGCGTCTCGCAGTCGACGACCGTCACACCGAAATAGCGGCGCAACGCCACCATGACCCGCTCGTACGCCCGGGTGTCGAGCATCGCGCCGATCTGGCCCCGGCTGCCCGGCAGCAGCCAGGCGTTGTCCGGAAGCTGGACGAGATATCCGGTGACGTCGAGAAGGGACATCTGCGGCTCGACGATGTCCGCCACATCGCTGGTCGTCCAGCGCAGCGACACCGCGCCGAGGCGCAGTGGCAATGAGCCGAGCGCGGGGTCCGCCTCGACCAGCAGGACGGGGTCCTGCCGGTAGTGGGCGTACGTCGTGCCGAGAAGCGCCGCGACGGTCGACTTGCCGGCGCCGCCGCGTATGGAGGTGACCGCTATCTGGCGACCGGTCGTCACGGGCTGCTGGAGCACTTCCGCGGCACGGGTGCTCTCGGCGACCTCGCGCGTGGCCGACGACGCGACAAGGCGGCGCACCCCGCGGACGGCACGGGCGGTGAAGGGCTCGCCGGGGCGGGGCTTGCGACTTGCCGCGGCGATGTCCGCTCCGACGACGGGCCGAGAGTCGGGGGTCTGCCGGGGCCGGGCGGTGGCGGCGGCATGGGGCGCCGGGACGGGGTGGGCGTAGGGCTGGGGCTGAGGGGGGTGCGTCGAGCCGCCCGGCACGGGCACCGGGTGCGGCGTGGCGCCCGGTGCCGGATGTCCGGGGGCGTGCGGCTGTGGGGTGTGCTGCGGTGCCGGATGTCCGGGGGTCTGCGGCTGTGGGGTGTGCTGCGGTGCCGGATGTCCGGGGGTCTGCTGCTGTGGGGTGTGCTGGGGCACCTGAGGTGCGCCGCCGCCCGGCTGTTGGGGCGTCGGACGGCCCTGTGACGATGCCGCGTCCGGCGTTGTCGGGGCGCCGCCCCTGAGCTCACGCAGCAGCTCGCCCTGCCAGTTGTCTCCGTTCGGCATGCGTGCCCTTCTCCTCCGACCTGCTGCCCCGCCCCGGAGCGCGTTCGCGTTGACTCAGAACTTGTTGAGCAGCTGCCCGTACGCGCCGAACACCCCCACGGCGAGCGGGAAGAGCCCCACCACGCCGATCGATTCGACCAGGTCCGCCATCCGGCGCAGCCGGACCCGCACATGCTCGGGCGGCTCCACCGCGAGGACCAGCAGCGGCAGCACGGCCGCCGCGCACAGCAAGGCGAGCGGACCGGCACCCCCGGAGTGCTGCGTCCACAGCATGACAAGGCGCACAACGAGGGCCGCTGCGGCGGCGAAAAGCGTCACGACCTCCGCGACCAGCGGGAAGGCCCGTGCGCGTGCCAGCAGCACCACGGCGACGAGCGAGGGGAGCACCACGGTCCATACGGTCTGTCTCTCGGCCAGGGTGAGCAGCCAGCCCGCGGCGGCTGCCGACACCGCCGTGACCACCGTCGCGAGTGCGAGCCCGCGGTGCGTGGCCGCGAGCGCGTTGGCCACCTGGTGGCGGCTGACGGAACTGCCGCTCGAGCGGCGGTCGTCGAGTGCCGTGAGACCCGACGCCATCAGGGCGATTCGTGGCAACAGGCCGAGCAGCACCACGGAGAAGAGGGCCATGACCGCTCCCAGCCTGGCCGGCTCGTCCTGGACGGCGGCAACGGCCTCCCATGTGATCGCGACAACGCCGGCTGCCATGGCTCCGATGACTCCTCCGCGGCCGAGCGGCGAGAAGTAACCGAGCAGCAGCAGCGTCATGACCAGCGACGTCGCGACGGCGGCGAGCCGAGCGGTGCCGGGCCAGCCGTAGGCGTCGGCGGTGGTCCAGGCTGTGAGCATGCCGAGCCCACCGGAGGTGAGCAGGAGGGCCGTCGCCAGACCGCGGTTGCCCCGCCCTGTCCTTGCGACGACCGCTCCCGAGGCTGCGAGGACGAACGTGACGGTCCCGAGCGCGACTGCCAGGGAGCCGAGCGAAAGCTCACGGCGGGCGAGCAGCGCGGCGGTCACCGCGAACGCGACGGTGGCCACCCCCGCGGTCGCACGGCGGGCGTTGGGCCGCCAGCGCCAGGCCCGCAAATCGAGGTCGTCGGCCACCTGGTCGGTGACGTCGTGCACCACGGGGGCAGGCGGGGCGGAGTGCGTCCTGACCAACTGGAGCACGGCGCCGTCGGATATCCCTGCCGAGGCAAGGGTGCATTCGTGCGGCAGCGCCGAGCCGTCGGCGGTGAGCAACTGCCGTGTCAAAGGGCGCGATGCCGCTCTGTCGTCCAGCAACTGCAGGATGTCGGGCAGCAGTTGACCGATGGGAGTGTCGGAGGGCAGGACGAGGTCGGCGCGGCGTCGCTCGCCGACCAGCGTCACCCTGCTCAGTTGCGCCCGGGAAGGCGTTGCTGTGCTCACCACTTGCGGGAACCTATCACCGTGCCGCGGCGAACCACCGGCCCCTTTGCGCCGATCCTGATCGTCACCGTGTCCCCCGATTCTTTTCCGGCAACTCTTCCTGCGCACGTCGAACTCTGCGCGCAATGACCGGCGCCGGCATCAGTTCTTTCCAGCGCCCGCCGACTTCTCCGGCTCCGGATCCTGGGGCTGCACCGGCTGCTGATACTGCTGATCCTGGCGCTTCTGCTCCGCTTTCTGCTTCTCCAACGTGTGCTGGAGGAAGGACCAACCGATGCATCCGGCACACAGGACTGCCGCTATCGCGATGCCCGCGAACAGCTTCCCGAGTCTCTCGTCCGCGCTGCGGCGCGCCCGCTGTGCTCCGAAAAGCAGCGCGTCCCGCATTCTGCGCCGGCGTACTGCCACCGACTCCAGAAGCTGACTGTCGTAATCCCGTGACATTCGTCGCCCCGTCGCCCCGTCGCCTCAGCTGTCCGTCGCGTGGCCGCCCGTCCCACTGTCACGGTCGACAACCGTTTGCGGCTGCCCGGATCGAGGCATGCGGAATCCCCCCGCCATTGCCTCTGCAACATAAAGCATGGCCGCGACGGCGGCGCACCCGGCCCGCTGCTCCCGGCCACCGCCTACGAGTTGTACGTTCCCTGGGCACGCTCGAGGCCGTCGATCACCAGGCACTCCACCGCGTCCGCCGCGCGGTCCACGAGGTAGTCGAGTTCCTTGCGCTCCGTGGAGGAGAAGTCCTTCAGCACGAAGTCCGCGACCTGCATACGGCCCGGCGGGCGGCCGATGCCGAAGCGCACCCGGTGGTAGTCGGAACCCATCGCCTTCGTCATGGACTTCAGGCCGTTGTGCCCGTTGTCCCCGCCCCCGAGCTTGAGCCGCAGGGTGCCGTAGTCGATGTCCAGTTCGTCGTGGACGGCGACGATGTTCTCCGTCGGCACCTTGTAGAAGTCCCGCAGTGCCGTCACCGGGCCGCCGGACAGGTTCATGTACGACATCGGCTTGGCGATCACCACCCGCCGGTTCGACGGACCCGGAGCCCCGATCCTGCCCTCCAGCACCTGCGCCTGCGTCTTCTGGGCGCGCTTGAACGAGCCGCCGATGCGTTCCGCCAGCAGGTCGGCCACCATGAAGCCGACGTTGTGACGGTTCGCCGCGTACCCGGGCCCGGGGTTGCCGAGGCCCACGATCAGCCAGGGCGCGTTCGTGTCGGACATCTGTGCTGCGTCTCCTCGTAGGACGGGCGGTGGAACTCGCCGGACGGGCCGTGGAAAGGGGAACGGGGTGGCGGGCCGGGTCGTGTCCCAGTCCGCCACCCCGTCCAAGTCGTCAAGCTCGGGATGAGCTTACGGCTCAGGCCTCGGCGGCCTCTTCACCCTCGCCCTCGGCGCCCTCGGCCGCCGGCTCCTCGGCCTGCGCGGCCAGGATCTGCAGGACGACGGTGTCGTCCTCGACGGCCAGCACGGTGCCGTTCGGCAGGGTGATGTCCTTGGCGAGCACGGAGTCACCGGCGGCCAGGCCCTCGATGGAGACCGAGACGGACTCGGGGATGTGGGTGGCCTCGGCCTCGACCGGCAGGGCGTTCAGCACGTGCTCGAGCAGGAACGCGCCCGGGGCCAGGTCGCCCTCGGTGTGGACCGGGATCTCGACGTTGACCTTCTCGCCGCGCTTCACGAGCAGCAGGTCGACGTGCTCCAGGAAGCCCTTCAGCGGGTCGCGCTGCACGGCCTTCGGGATGGCCAGCTCGTTCTTGCCGCCGAGGTCCAGGGAGATCAGGACGTTCGGCGTGCGCAGGGCGAGCAGCAGCTCGTGGCCCGGCAGCGTGATGTGGACCGGGTCGGTGCCGTGACCGTAGAGAACGCCGGGGACCTTGTTGTCGCGGCGGACACGGCGGGCGGCGCCCTTGCCGAACTCGGAACGGAGCTCTGCGGTGAGCTTCACCTCGGACATGTGCACTCCTCGTATTGAGCAGAAAGCTGGTGGCGGTCACCCGGCCACGACAGGCCTGCTACGAAGAGCGCGTCGATAACGGACCGCCGCGTCCCACAGGACACGGCCTCCCTCGCCGAGCAACTTGCACAGTCTACCCAGCGCCCGCCCGGGCCCAAAATGGATCACCGGACAGGGGAGAAGAGCCGCCCGGGGGACATGCGAGAAGGGCCGCCCCGTGCGGGACGGCCCTTCTCGATCACGTTGTGCCCGGTCGACGTTACGCCTGCTCCTCGAAGAGGCTCGTCACAGAGCCGTCCTCGAAGACCTCGCGCACGGCGCGGGCGATCGTCGGCGCGATCGACAGCACCTTGATCTTGTCGAGCTCCAGCTCGCCCGGCGTCGGCAGCGTGTTCGTCAGCACGAACTCGCTGACCTTCGAGTTCTTCAGACGGTCAGCCGCCGGCCCCGACAGGATGCCGTGCGTCGCCGTCACGATCACGTCCTCGGCGCCGTGCGCGAAGAGCGCGTCCGCCGCGGCGCAGATGGTGCCGCCGGTGTCGATCATGTCGTCGACCAGGACGCAGACCCGGCCCTCGACCTCGCCGACGACCTCGTGGACCGTCACCTGGTTGGCGACGTCCTTGTCGCGGCGCTTGTGCACGATCGCCAGGGGCGCGTCGAGCCGGTCGCACCAGCGGTCCGCCACGCGCACACGGCCGGCGTCCGGGGAGACGATCGTCAGCTTGTTGCGGTCGACCTTGGCGCCCACGTAGTCGGCCAGCACCGGCAGCGCGGACAGGTGGTCGACGGGGCCGTCGAAGAAGCCCTGGATCTGGTCCGTGTGCAGGTCGACGGTGAGGATGCGGTGCGCGCCCGCCGTCTTCAGCATGTCGGCGATCAGACGGGCCGAGATCGGCTCACGGCCGCGGTGCTTCTTGTCCTGCCGGGCGTAGCCGTAGGACGGGATGATCACGGTGATGCTCCGGGCGGAAGCCCGCTTCAGAGCGTCGATCATGATCAGCTGTTCCATGATCCACTTGTTGATGGGGGCCGTGTGGCTCTGGATCAGGAAGCAGTCCGCACCGCGTGCGGACTCCTGGAAGCGGACGTAGATCTCACCGTTGGCGAAGTCGAAAGCCTTCGTCGGGACGAGGCTGACACCCAACTGGTGTGCAACCTCCTCGGCCAGCTCGGGGTGGGCGCGGCCGGAGAAGAGCATCAGCTTCTTCTCGCCGGTCGTCTTGATCCCGGTCACAGCACTGTCTCCTCAGACGTGTTCTCTGGCCGCGAAGGTCCTGGACACAAGGGTCCTGGGCGCGAGCCAGCCGAATTTGTGTGCACGTATCACGGTACGCCGAGTTCGACGCACCTGTTTCCGGTCAGTTCCCCTCGGCGACCTGTTCCGTTGCCTCCGCGGCTGCCTGTGCGGCCGCGCTTCCGGGGCGCTTACGAGCCACCCATCCCTCGATATTCCGCTGCTGCCCGCGGGCGACGGCCAGCGAACCGGCCGGTACGTCCTTCGTGATCACGGAGCCCGCGGCGGTGTACGCACCGTCCCCGACCGTGACAGGAGCCACAAACATGTTGTCCGAGCCGGTCTTGCAGTGTGAGCCGATCGTCGTGTGGTGCTTCGCCTCGCCGTCGTAGTTCACGAAGATGCTCGCCGCGCCGATGTTCGTGTACTCGCCGATCGTCGCATCGCCCACGTAGGAAAGGTGCGGGACCTTGGTGCCCTCACCGATCGTCGCGTTCTTCGTCTCGACGTACGTGCCGATCTTGCTCCGCACGCCCAGGCGGGTGCCCGGCCGCAGATAGGCGAACGGGCCCACCGAAGCGCCCTCGCCGACCGTGGCCGAGTCCGCCACCGTGTTGTCCACCCGGGCGCCGGCGTGCACCATCGTGTTCGTCAGCCGCGAGTTGGGGCCGACCTCCGCCCCCTCCGCGATGTGGGTGGTGCCCAGCAGCTGCGTACCCGGGTGCACCACCGCGTCCGGCTCGAACGTCACGGTCACGTCGACCAGCACGGAGGCCGGGTCGACGACGGTGACGCCGGCCGTCATCGCCCGCTCCAGCAGCCGCTCGTTCATCAGCTTCCGGGCCTCGGCCAGCTGCACGCGGTTGTTGATGCCCAGGATCTCGCGGTGGTCGCCGGCCACCGAGGCACCCACTCGGTGCCCGGCCCCGCGCAGGATGCCGAGTACGTCGGTGAGGTACTCCTCGCCCTGGCTGTTGTCCGTGCGGACCTTCTTCAGGGCATCCGCGAGAAGCTGCCCGTCGAACGCGAACACACCGGAGTTGATCTCACGGATCGCGCGCTGCTCCTCGGTGGCGTCCTTGTGCTCGACGATCGCGGTGACGGCGCCGGTGGCCGCGTCCCGCACGATGCGGCCGTAACCCGTGGAGTCGGGTACCTCGGCGGTCAGCACGGTCACCGCGTTGCCGTCGGCGGAGTGCGTCGCGGCGAGGGCGGACAGCGTCTCGCCGGAGAGCAGCGGGGTGTCGCCGCAGACGACGACGACGGTCCCGGCGATCTGCCCGCCGAGCTCCTCGAGGCCCATGCGCACGGCGTGTCCGGTGCCGTTCTGCTCGGCCTGGAAGGCGGTACGGGTTCCGGCGCAGCACTCGGCGAGGTGCGCTTCGACCTGTTCACGTGCGTGTCCGACGACCACGACGAGCTGCTCGGGCTCCAGCTCACGGGACGCGGAGACGACATGTCCGACGAGCGAGCGCCCGGCGATTTCGTGCAGGACCTTGGGGGTCCTCGACTTCATGCGGGTGCCCTCACCCGCTGCGAGAACGACGACGGCTGCCGGGCGATTGACGCTCACGGGAATGCCCTTCGGCTTCGGGTGGTGGGACAACCGAAGGATACCGGGGGGTTTCGGGCCGGAAACGAGCGCGGGTCCCGACCGAGAGGTCAGGACCCGGAGATGCGAACACGAGCTGTGGAACCCGGCTCGTGGAACCGCCGATGTGGGCCCGAAGGCCGAAAGCTCCCCCGTCAGGACTCGAACCCGAACAGATGGCACCAAAAGCCACAGTGCTGCCAATTACACCACGGGGGATGGAATGCGTCGGAACCGGACATTGCGTCCGGCTGCCGAACCGGCACCCCACACTATGCCAGGTGCCCTCCTCACGACGGTAGGAAAATGACTCGCACCCGCCCGTAGGCTGGAACACATGACCACAACGGGGGCGCAACACGAGGCCACGGGTTTGACCGCCCGTGGCCCGCTGTGGTGGGGACGACGGCGCAGTGCCGTGCTGGACGTGGGGCTGGCTGTCGTCTCCGCCTTTGAATGTGCGCTGGAGGGTGTCGGGTTCGCGGACTTGGCCGCGTTGCCGGTGCCTTTCGGGGTGCTGTTCGGGCTGGTTGTCGGATCGGTGCTGGTCCTGCGGCGGCGTTGGCCGATCGCCGTGGTGCTGGTGTCCATCGCGACCACGCCGGCCGAGATGGGCTATCTGATGGGGATCGTCGGGCTGTACACGCTCGCCGCCTCCGAGGTGCCACGCCGGATCACGGCGACGCTGGCGGGGACGGCCCTGTCCGCGACCTTCATCGTGACCTTCGTACGGGTGCGGCAGCAGGTCGAGTCGGCGGACTTCGACGCGCCCGGCGGCTGGTACGTACCGCTGATGTCGGCCTCCATGTCGCTCGGCCTCACGGCCCCTCCGGTGCTGCTCGGGCTCTACATAGGGGCGCGGCGACGGCTTATGGAGAGCCTGCGGGAGCGGGCGGACAGCCTGGAGCAGGAGTTGTCGCTGCTGGCGGACCGGGCGGAGCAGCGCGCCGAGTGGGCCCGCCAGGAGGAGCGGACGCGGATCGCGCGGGAGATGCACGACGTGGTGGCCCACCGGGTCAGCCTCATGGTGGTGCACGCGGCTGCGTTGCAGGCCGTGGCGTTGAAGGATCCGCAGAAGGCGGTGAAGAACGCGGCGCTGGTGGGGGACATGGGGCGGCAGGCGCTGACCGAGCTGCGGGAGATGCTCGGTGTGCTGCGTTCCGGCGAGGCCCAGGCGCGGGCGCAGGCCGATGTGCCGCTCGCGGCGGTGGGCGCGGCCGCCGCAGCCGCCGCGGCCGCCGCCGCGGAGGACGGGCCGTGCATCGCGGACATCGAGGTGCTGGTGGGCCAGTCCAGGCAGGCGGGCATGGTGGTGGAACTCGCGGTGCTGGGGGACGTACGGGCGTATCCGCCGGAGGTGGAGCAGACGGCGTACCGGGTGATCCAGGAAGCACTGACGAACGTCCACAAGCACGCGGCCGGCGCCAAGGTGATGGTGCGGCTCGCGCATCGTGACGAAGAGGTCGCGATGCAGGTGGAGAACGGCGCCCCGGACGCGGCCGGCGGGGCGGCGGACGCCGGCCTGCCCAGCGGCGGCAACGGCCTGGTGGGGATGCGGGAGCGGGTGACCGCCCTGGGCGGGGTGTTCGTCTCGGGGCCGACGGAGGTCGGGGGCTTCCGGGTGTCCGCGGTGCTCCCGGACCGGGCCGAGGCCAGCCTGCGGTAGCGGTTCGGACGGGGCGGGGGCCGTAGCGACCCGCCCCGGCCCGGCTCAGCCCGACCGCCCGCCCCGGCCCGACGGCCCGGCCGCCCGCCCCGGCCCGACGGCCCGGCTGAGCCCGACGGCCCGGCTCAGCCCGGGATCAGCCGCATCGGCTGGATGCCGGTGACGAGAGTCGTCAGCGCCTGGTCGATGTCCCGGCCCAGATACCAGTCGCCGGTGTGGTCGACGCTGTATACGCGGCCTTCCACGTCCATGGCCAGCACCGCCTGCTGATCGCCCTCCATGCCCAGCGGCGAGATCTCCGTGTCCAGCGCCCGGCCGAGGTCGGCGAGGGTACGGGCGAGATGGAGGCCGGCGAGCGGATCGAACTGGAGCGGAACGGGCGCGTACTGGCGCCCCGGCCCGGGTGCGGTGACGGTCAGTCCGCCGAATTCGGCCCACGCCTCGACGGCCGCGGGGGAGACGGTGTGCTGGTGGCCGGCCGGGGAGACATGCGCGCGCAGGGTGTCCGCCCAGTGTTCGGCCTGCTTGATGTCCCAGCGGCCGGGCTGCCAGCCCGCCTCGCGCAGAGCGGCGTCGACGGCGACGGGGAACCGGGTGGTGCTGAGGTGGTCGGGCATCGGTCGCGGTCAGCCGTTCTCGGGTGCGGTCGGATCGACGGGGCGTACGCCGAAGTGGTCGAGCATCGCGGTGCACGACCGGCAGGGCGGGGCGTAGCTGCCGTGCAGCGGGTCGCCGTCCTCACGGATCCGGCGTGCGGTGAGCTTCGAGTGCTTGAGCGCCCGCCGGGCCTCGCCGTGGGTGAGGGGTTTTCGCTGAGCGCGTTTGGAGCGCTGGGTCTCCGCCGCGCCGAGGTGGCGGGAGAGCAGGATCGCCTCCGGACACCGCCCCGTGAAGCGCTCCCGTTGCCCGCTGGTGAGGGTGTCGAGGAAATCCTGCACCAGCGGATGGAGCGGCGGCGGCCGGTCGCCCTTTCCGGCTGTGCATGTGAGGGTCTCGCCGCGTACGGAGAGTGCGGCGGCGACGGCGGGCAGGATTCCGTCACGACGGTGCCGGAGTCCCGGAGCCCGTCCCGACTCGTCGGAGATCCAGCTGAGGCGTGGATCACCGGATGTGCCTGGTTGCACTGTGCGCATGGTGTTGCCGTCCCTCCCGTGCACTCCCCCGTGGTGCGGGTAGACAGACTGCCAAATGGGGTGGCCCGTAAGGAAGCTGGGTAGCTGAAACGTGTCTACCGACTGTCACTGCAGGGCCTTTGGGTCACTCGAAAGTGACTCTTCGTTACGGAACCGGAGGCCCGGCAGCCACTCTTGCCCCACCGCTTAGGCTGTGCTGAACCAGCCAGAAGCCAGCAGGGGGCAGAACGCCATGACGACAGGTCGGCAAGGCCTGGGGGCAGCCACGGGCCCCGGGGCCGGCGCACCATCCGCGCCACCGAATGCGGCCTACGCCGGGCAGGTCGTGCACTTCCCGGACCCGGTCCGGGCCTCCCGCCACCCCAGAGGGGTGCGGATGGACGACGACGGCTACCCGGACTTCTCGCCGTACGCACGCGCGGCTGCGGAGATCGCCGAGCCCCCCGAGGGCTTCGGCGTGGACGAGCTGCGCCTCACGGACTTCGTCTCTGCGAACGCCGCGCTGCACGCGGACGGCCACCCGCTGTGGGACACGATCCCGGCGGTGGCGACGCCGCACGGCTGGACGTGGCACCACGTGAGGGGGTCGCGGCGGCTCGAGCTCGTACCGGTCGAGGTGAAGGCGCTGCTGCGACACCACGGCGGTCTGGCGACGGCGGTGGTGGACCAGGACAAGCGGGGCACGCGCCCGCTGCAGGAGACGCGGCCCGCGCACTTCGGTCTTCCGAAGGGCGCGCTGTCGGTGACCGAGCAACAGCTCCGGCACGTCGAGGAAGACCTCGGATACCGCCTTCCCGGTGCGTACCGCTCCTTCCTCAAGGCCGCGGGCGGTTCCGCCCCGGTCGGCGCGGCACTGGACGCGGAGCTGGGTCTGCTGGTGGACCAGCCCTTCTTCACCGTGCGCGAAGAGGCCGCGGTCAACGACCTGGTGTACGTCAACAAGTGCCTGCGGGACCATCTGACGAAGGACTACCTGGGCGTCGCCTTCGTCCAGGGCGGGATCGTCGCGCTGAAGGTGAAGGGGGCGGACGTGGGGACTGTGTGGTTCTGCGCGTACGACGACGTCCGTGACCAGGCCGGGTGGAGCGTGCAGGAGCGTGTGGAGCGGCTGCTGCTGCCCTGCGGCGAGGACTTCGACGCGTTTCTGCAGGGGCTCGCGGGCAATCCGCCGGAGCTGGAGACCGTGGCGAATCTGATGGTGGACGGCGGCTTCGCGCGGGCCGTTCCGGTTTCGGGCGAGGGGTGATGCTCCGATGGTGACTTTCGCACAGGCGCAGGAGCGCGCCGAGGAATGGGTCAACGGCGATGTGCCCGCGTATCAGCACCGTGAGGTGCGGGTGCGCGAGTTCGAGCTCGGGTTCGTGGTGTGGGCGGAGGACCGCGAGGGAGGCGGCCGTTCCGACGGCGGCCGTCAGCGGCTGGTCATCGCCAGGGACAGCGGTGAGGCGACGCTGTGGCCGGGGCTGGCGGTGGGTGAGGTCATCCGCCGGTACGAGGAGCAGTACGGCGGCACGGACGAGACGCCGGCCGCGGCGGGGGCACAGGCGCCGGAGCGGATCGATCTCAACCAGACGTCGTTCCTGTTGAGCCCGCCGGAGTGGCTCCAGGACGCTGCCGACAGGCTGGGCATCCCGGACCGGCGGGCGTCGGCCGGGTCCGGGTCCTCGTCCGTGGATGCGGCCGGGTCCGCGTCCTCGTCCGGGTCCGTGGGCGCGGCCGGGTCCGCGTCCTCGTCCGGGTCTGCGGGCGCGGCCGGCGCCGCCGGTGCCGCTGCCGGTTCCGCTCCGGCGGCGGACGCGACGCCGTCCCCTGTGCCCGATGTGCCCTCGGCGGGAGCCGACCGGTCGGTCGGCGCGGGCCAGCCGGAGGCCTCGGGGTCGATCGGGGCCAACGCCTCGCAGGCGACGGGAAGTTCCTCTTCCATCCCGTCCTCGCCCTCTTCCTCGTCCACCTCGTCGTCTTCGTCGATGCCCGCTTCCGCTTCCGTTTCGGCCTCTTCCTCGGCCGGGTCGGCGTGGCCGGAGGCCGGGTCGTCGTCAGGCACGGGCAGCGCGAGCGCGGGAGCGTCGGAGAGTGGATCCGCGTGGCCGAGTGCCGGGTCCGCCGACTACGAGCCGACGGCTTCCGACGGCGTGCCCGCCACCCCTTCGGGAGGCACGGGCACGGCCGACGGCTGGACGGACACCACCTCGGCGGGCTCGGACGACGTGTCCGTGCCGCTGCCGGCGACGGTGTTCGCGCCGCCGGTTTCGGTGGACGACGCCACCCCGCCGCCCGTGGCGGCGGATGCGCCCACGGCGCTGATGTCCGGCGGCAGCCAGCTGCCGAAGACCGCCATCGTGCCGGGCCTGAACCCGCAGCCCGAGCCGCCGTCGTCGCAGCCGACCCCGCCGCCGGCGCCGGGTTCCGGCGCGGCGGACATCGCGGACGCGGCGACGAGCAAGGCCGTGCTGCCCCCCCGGGGTGCGCGCGGCGGTACGGGGGCGACGCCTCCGCCGCCCGGCGCCCCTGGCACTCCGGGTGCCCGCCCTGGCGCAGGCGCCACGCCTCCGCCGTCGGGTCCGGGCGCGCCCGGTGCCCCGGCGGGCGGCTACCTGCCCACCCAACTGGTCTCCCAGCTCGGTCCGGAGGCGCCGCAGCCTCCCGGTCCTCCCGGTGCGCCGCAGCCTCCTGGTCCGCCGGCGCCTCCTGGTTCGACGCCGCCGCCCGGTGGTGGTGTGCACCATGCTGCGACGATGCTCGCCGGTCCCGCCCAGATGGGTCCGGAGGCGCCGCAGCCTCCCGGTCCTCCTGGTGCGCCGCAGCCTCCTGGTCCGCCGGCGCCTCCTGGTTCGACGCCGCCGCCCGGTGGTGGTGTGCACCATGCTGCGACGATGCTCGCCGGTCCCGCCCAGATGGGTCCGGGTGCTCCGCAGCCTCCCGGTCCTCCCGGTGCGCCGCAGCCTCCTGGTCCGCCGGCGCCTCCTGGTTCGACGCCGCCGCCCGGTGGTGGTGTGCACCATGCTGCGACGATGCTCGCCGGTCCCGCCCAGATGGGTCCGGGTGCTCCGCAGCCTCCCGGTCCTCCCGGTGCGCCGCAGCCTCCTGGTCCGCCGGCGCCTCCTGGTTCGACGCCGCCGCCCGGTGGTGGTGTGCACCATGCTGCGACGATGCTCGCCGGTCCCGCCCAGATGGGTCCCGGTGCTCCGCAGCCTCCCGGTCCTCCCGGGCCCGTGGTGAACGCGCCGCAGCCGCCTCAGGGCGGCGGTCGGCCGCCTTACGGGTATCCGCAGCAGCCGACCGGTCTGCCCACGGTCGGACCCGGCTACCAGGCCGTCCTGCGCTACCGCGCGCCCGACGGTTCCGAGGCCCAGCTGATCCGCCGCTCCGCCCCGGGCACTCCGCACCCGGAGTGGCAGATCCTGCACGAGCTGCGCGCCATGAACGTGCCGCCGCAGCAGGTGCTCGAACTGCACACGGAGCTCGAGTCGTGCGAGCTGCCGGGTGCGTACTGTGCGCGGATGATCCGCGAGACGTGGCCGCAGGCGCGGATCACGTCGATCGCCCCGTACGGCAGGGACCATGCGTCCCGCCAGCAGGGCATGCAGCAACTCATCGCTCACCAGGGAGAGTTGCATCAGGTGGCGGACGGCCCCGCCCGGCCCGCGCCGGTGCGTGCGCCGCTGCCGCAGGTGCCGCCGGCCCCGCCGATCCCGCCGGAGGGTGTCGCCCAGGAGCTGGCGGGTGCGTTCGGGCCGCAGGGCATCTGCCGGTTCGACCAGCGGGCCGTCTCGCGGCAGGGCGTGCCGGAGATCGTCGCCGCGACCCTGGTGTGGGCGGGTCTGCCCGGCGACTTCAACCCGTTCTTCTGGGCGCAGCCCGCCCAGCCGGTGGTGCCGACGCTGGCGGAGCTCGCCGCACAGCGGCAGGTGCAGCCGGCGTCGGACGCGGGTTCGTATCTGGTGGTCGGCAGCGACTTCGGCCGGGCGATCTGCGTCCAGTACGGCACGGCGCACATCGTCGCGGTGCCCGTGGAAGCGGGTCCCGGCGGCCGGCCCGTGGCGCCGCAGTTCGTGAACACGGGCCTGCCGGAGTTCGTCCGCTGTCTGGCGCTGCTGGGCCGCATGTGGCGTCTGCGCTTCGGTCTCACCCCTGAGCAGGCGGGCCGCTGGACGGTCGACTTCCAGGCGCAGCTCGCAGCCCTGGACCCGGCGGCGCTGTCGTCGCCGGAAAGCTGGTGGTCGGTGCTGCTGGAGCAGATGTGGGACGGGCTGCTCTGACGCGCTGATCCTTCCCGCCGGGCCCGGTTCACCGAACCCGGTCCGGCGGAAAGGATGCTGAGGTTCTGTCAGCCTTCAGACGTCAACGGCGGCCTCGGTCCCAGTCGCCACGGTTGTCCCAGTTGTTGTACCGCCAGTCATTGTGGTGCCGGTCGTCGAAGAACCGGTCGTCGAAGAACCGGTCGTCGAAGAACACGCCGCGGTCCCCGCCGCGGCCGTCGTTGTAGCACCAGTCGTCGTAGCCGTACCAGTAGTCGCAGTACCCGGACGAGGGCGCCTGCGCCGGAGTGGTGGCATTCGCGACACCGGCTCCGCCGAGAGTGAGGCCCAGAGCCGCGACGAGACCGGCGGAGAGCTGGAGAATCCTTGTCGTCCCTGCCCGCATGGTGGTTCCTTCCCGGGGCGTAGACGGGGCCGATGGCCCGCACGCACGCACGTGTTCGCGTCAGTGCGCGAGACGCGGGGATCTGTCCCTCGGAGTGGTGAATCCAATCCCAAACTAGGCACCGCGTCATAGAGAAGTCAAACGGTACAAAATGCCCTGTAAGTAAGCGGAGAGGAACGGTATCGACGCAGCTCGGAGCGGGTGAGCACAGGAACGGGCGCCGACGGTACGAATACCCGCCGACGCCCGTTCGCGCGCGTCAGGACGCCGGGGCGCGTCAGGACGTGGGCGGCACGCCCGCCAGGATGGCCGGCTCCGCGGCCTCGTAGCGCAGCCGCTCCTCGTCCGTGTCGCGCTCGTACAGGACGGTGCCGAGCCAGCCGGCGAGGAAGCCCAAGGGGGCCGAGACGATGCCGGTGGTGGTGAACGGGAACCAGTTGAAGTCCGAGTCGGGGAAGACCGCGTGCGGTGATCCGGAGACCAGGTTGGTCCCGGTCATCAGCAGGATCGCGGAGCCTGCTCCCACGATGAGCGTGCACAGCAGGCCCGCGCGGGAGAAGCGGCGCCAGAAGAGGCTGTAGACGAGCGCCGGGGCCACCGCGGAAGCGCCGATGCAGAACGACAGGGTCAGCAGCGCCTGGAGGTTCAGGTGCCTGGCCCCCGCCGCGATGGCGAGCGCGACGAGACCGACGCCCGCCGCCGCGGTGCGCGCGATGGCCATCTCCGTGGAGTGCTTGAGTGTCGCCTTGCGCAGTCCGTGCGCGACGAGGTCGTGCGCGAGGGTGTTGGCGCAGGCGAGGGTGACGCCGGCGACGGAGGCGAGCAGGGTGAGGAAGATCGCCGTGGCGACCGCCGTGAACAGCAGGGTCTCCAGGGTGTTCGGGTCCGTGCCCATGACCGCCTGGGTGACCATCAGGAACGCGGTCTTGCCCTGCGGGTCGCCGGTGACGAGCCCCTCGTGTCCGACGATCGCCGCCGCGCCGAATCCGATCACGACGATCAGCAGACAGGTGACCAGGACGGTCGACACGGCCCAGGACATCGAACGCCGCACGGCGGTCGCGCTGCGCGCGGTGAACATGCGCATGGTGATGTGCGGCAGGACGGCGGCGCCGAGGACGACCGTCAACTGTGCGCTGATCATGTCGACTTCGTCGCCGGCGAACTGCAGCCCGGACGCGAGATACGCGTCTCCCGCGCCGCTGCCGCGCGCCGCGCCCTCCAGCAGCGCGGGCAGGCTGAAGTCGAAGCGGTTCAGGACGAGTACGGCGACGGCGGTGGCCGCGCCGAGCAGCACGACGGTCTTGACGATCTGGATGAAGGCGGTGCCCTTCATGCCGCCGATGGCCGCGTACACGATCATCAGCAGGCCGAGGAAGACGATGGCCCCGGTCTTGAAGCCGTCGGCGTGGAAGCCGAGGACGACGGCGAGCAGGTCGCCCGCGCCCGCGAGTTGGAAGATGACGAGCGGCAGCAGCGCGGTCAGGGTGACCGCGGCGGCGGTGATCCGTACGACGGGGCCGGGGTTGCGGCGGGCGAAGACGTCGCCCATGGTGAACCGGCCCGCGTTCCGCAGGGGTTCGGCGAGCAGGAACATCATCAGGACCAGCGACAGCGCGGTGCTCAGGGCCAGCGACAGGCCGTCGTAGCCGAGGAGCGCGATGATGCCGATGGTGCCGAGTACGGTGCCGGCGGAGATGTAGTCGCCGGCGATGGCGAGGCCGCTCTGCATGGGGGACAGCGAGCGGTAGCCGGTGTAGAACTCGCCCAGATCGTCGCGGTCGGGCCCGGTCATCACGCACAGCAGCAGCGTGACGGTGATGACGACGATGAAGGCCATGAGCGACATCGTCTGGGCCTCGGAGCTGAACTCGGTCATGCGCGCATGCCTCCCGACGGCTGCTGCCATCCGGAATGCTCGGGACGGCCGGCTTTCGCGGCCGTGGCCGCTTCGGCCCGTTCCCGTATGGACCGTGCGAGCGGGTCGACCCGGTTGCGGGCGATCCGCTCGTAGACGGCGATGGCGACGAGGGCGACCGGCAGCTGCACGAGTCCCAGCAGGATTCCGGTGGTGAGTCCGCCGCTGATCTTGCCGGTCATCATCCCGGGGGCGTACCCGGAGAGCAGGAGGAAGACGACGAAGTAGCCGAGCGCGGTGAGTGTCGCGACGCGGCGCAGCTTCCGGTAGGACGAGCGGAGTCCGCCGATTCCGGCCCGGCCGTCATAGGAGGACGGCACGTCCGACGGCCTGTGCCCGGGGCCGGGCATGTCCCAGGGCTGCGGTGCCGCCTCCTGGCGGTGGCGGCCTGGGGGCCGGGGCTGTGGCGGTGGGTCGGGGAAGAGCTGGTGGTACGACATCGTGCTTGCTCCTTGCCGCCCCTGGTGGCCGGGGCGGGTGGTGCTGGTGGTCCGCGTACGTTACTCAGCAGTAGGGCGAAGGCGTAAGGGGTTTCCGACCGCGCGGTATGTCGTTTCGGTGACGATCCCGTGCGGGCGCGGATGGACCTGCGGTAACCCTGGCCGAAATGTCGGCGGACGTCCTGGATGGCCGGGAATCACGTCGGCGCCATTGATCCGAAACGGTTTCCGCTCCGGGTCGTTGGCGGGTGTCATCTCCGGGTGCCAGACGAAGCGCGTCCAGCTGACGGTGACGTGTGTGCGTCGGGCCGTAACCAGCAGGTGACGTCGACGGCCGGGACCGGCCGACCATCGGCAGCCCGCGGCAGCGGCACCACCGCACATGTTTTGGACGAAGGCCGCGAACCGAGTGATCAGGTTCGACGTGCCGTTCGACGCCGGACGTCGAAGAACACGTCAGGGCCCAACGGATGAAGAAAGGGCCGAAATGACAGGGCGCCCTCCAGTGGGCTCGGCTCTGTCAGCTCGCCTGTTTACGCTGACATCCCATGTCACGGATCCGGCGGATCGCCCTGGTCGTATTGCTGGCGGCAGCGTGGATCCCCTTGGGGGGGTGTACGACAACCGCGCCGTCCGACGACGATCGGATGAAACGGGCGGCTGCCGCGAAGGGTGACGAATTCGCCGGCCAGGTCGATATCGGTGACGGTCGGAAGCTGTACATGAGGTGCAGGGGGAGCGGCAGCCCCGTGGTGATCCTGGAATCTGGATACCACGACTCGTCCGACACCTGGGACGAGACGGATACGCGACCGCCCGTGCCGCCGTCGCCGGCCGTCTTCCCCGGTGTCACCCTCGTCGCGACTGCCCGATCTCCCGCTCAGGCGTCCCCACCCTGGGTCGCCTGCGAGGCCACCCGGCCCCCGCAGCGTCAGGGCGATTTCAAAGTCGGGGTGATCTTGTAGGCGTGCAGGTCACGGCGGTGTGACGATGTTCTGTGGGCGCGCGACGTACGCAACGAAGCTCCGTTGTGCGGGTGACCTTCCCAAGTCGCCTGCGCCCAACGGAGCTTCGATGTGCCGCCAGTCTGCCACCGTCTGTCTGATCAAGTCGCCCAGCCGTCAGCACCGTGCGATCGGCCCGCTGGCGCTGCGGCTGCGGACACTGGCCGATCCGCGGTGCCGGCGC